>NZ_SISL01000134.1:0-13467 GCF_004307965.1 Verrucosispora sp. SN26_14.1
GCGGCCACCGTGGCACCCGTGCCGATCGCGGCGGCAAGGGCCACCCGCCGCGCGTGCTGCCAGCGCGGACGATCCGAGACGACGGAATCAACCACCCCCATGAAGCGACACTAGCGCGCGGGTACGACGGCTCGCTGTCGTCGAGCACTCTGCGCTGATGCCTGGAAAACGACCGATCCGGGTACTTGGCGCTGTGGCGTCGTGTGACGGATCGTGGAGGTTGCGCCGGGTCGTCACGCTGCACGGTGGAGAGGAGCACGACGATGGCTAAGACGTTGAAACGGGGTGCGGCGTTCGTCGCCCTGGCCCGGGCGCTGACGGCCGGTGCCCGGGGCGGTCCGTCGATCGGCGCACGGGTCGGGGCGCTGCCCAGGATGATCGGGGCCACCGCCCGCGGACAGTACGACGGCGGCCTGCGGCTGGCGATGATGACGGCGGCCACGGCCTACATCGTCTCGCCGATCGACGCCGTGCCGGAGATGTTCCTGACGGTGTTCGGGCTGATCGACGACGCGGTGATGGTGACCTGGTTGGCCGGTGCCGTGCTGGCCGAGACCGAGCGTTTCCTGGAGTGGGAGGCGCGGGGCGGCTCCGTGATCCCGGGGCACGTGGTGCCCTGACCCGACGTACCCTGGGCGCGGGAATCACGCGAGTCACCCGCCCGGCCTCCGGCGCCGGCGCCGGAGGAAAGGGCACAACGAGGTGCAGTACTACGACAACGTCGTCGAGATGATCGGCAACACCCCGCTGGTACGACTGCGTACCGTCGCCGAGGGCATCCAGGCGACCGTGCTGGCGAAGGTGGAGTACCTCAACCCCGGCGGCTCGGTCAAGGACCGGATCGCGGTGCGGATGGTCGAGGATGCCGAGGCCGCCGGCATCCTCCGGCCCGGTGGCACCATCGTCGAGCCGACCAGCGGCAACACCGGTGTCGGGCTGGCCCTGGTGGCGCAGCTCAAGGGCTACCGGTGCGTGTTCGTCTGCCCCGACAAGGTCAGCCAGGACAAGCAGGACGTGCTGCGGGCGTACGGCGCCGAGGTGGTCGTCTGCCCGACCGCCGTCGCGCCCGAGGACCCGCGCTCCTACTACAACGTCTCCGACCGGCTGGCCCGGGAGATCCCCGGCGCCTGGAAGCCCAACCAGTACGCCAACCCGGCCAACCCCCGCTCGCACTACGAGACCACCGGTCCGGAGCTGTGGAAGCAGACCGAGGGCCGGATCACGCACTTCGTCGCGGGCGTGGGCACCGGCGGCACCATCTCCGGGATCGGGCGCTACCTGAAGGAGGCGTCCGGCGGCAAGGTCAAGGTCATCGGCGCGGACCCGGAGGGCTCGGTCTACTCCGGCGGCACCGGCCGGCCGTACCTGGTCGAGGGGGTCGGTGAGGACTTCTGGCCGGAGACCTACGACCGGGACGTGGCCGACGAGATCATCGAGGTGTCGGACAAGCAGTCCTTCGAGATGACCCGGCGGCTGGCCCGCGAGGAGGGGCTACTGGTCGGCGGCTCCTGCGGGATGGCGGCGGTGGCGGCACTGGAGGTGGCCCGCGCCGCCGGGCCGGACGACGTGATCGTGGTGCTGCTGCCGGACGGCGGCCGGGGCTACCTGTCCAAGATCTTCAACGACGCCTGGATGGCCCGGTACGGCTTCCTGGACAACTCCGGCTCCGAGCCGACGGTGGCACAGGCGCTGGCCGCCAAGCCGGGCCAGCTCCCCGAGCTGGTCCACGTGCACCCCACCGAGACGGTCCGCGACGCGGTCGACTACATGCGCGAGTACGGCGTCTCGCAGCTCCCGGTGCTCAAGGCCGAGCCGCCGGTGGTGACCGGCGAGGTGGCCGGCTCGATCGCCGAGAGGGACCTGCTGGACGCGCTCTTCACCGGCCAGGCCCAGCTGCACGACACGATCGAGCGGCACATGGGGCCGGCGCTGCCGATGATCGGTGGTGGCCAGCCGGTCAGCGAGGCGGTCAACCTGCTGGAGAAGTCCGACGCCGCGCTGGTGCTGATCGACGGCAAGCCCAAGGGCGTCCTCACCCGCCAGGACCTGCTCGCCCACCTCGGCGCCCGCTGAGGTGTAAGGAAGGGCACCTTATTAACGCCTCGTGCATAGCAGGGGTCCCCTACTAACGCGCAGAACGGCCCGCTGGACGTCGGTTAACAGCCCGGCGTCTGACTCCCTCTGTCCGGCGGCCCGCCGACGCACAGCAGTTGCACAAGCGGGCCAAAGCGGATGCCTACTTCCCGTTTCTATCGTCGCTGCCAGGGCAACGATCGGGAGGAACAGATGGGCTACGACCACCATGAGGGGCAACGGGTCAGTCGGCGTCGCATCATCGCCGGCATCGGGTCGGTCGGGCTGGCCGGCCTGCTGGCGGCGTGCGGCCGGGACGGTGGCACCGTCACCACCTCGACCGGTGAGACCGTCGCCCCACTGGCGACCACCGCGAACGATCTCACCGCGCTCTTCGACGGCGCGAACACCTGCACGCTGACGGCGAGCACCACCCAGGGGCCGTACTACTTCGACGCGGACAAGATCCGCAGCGACATCCGGGAGGACCGCGAGGGCGTACGGCTCCGACTGGCCATCCGGGTGCAGGACAGCGAGCAGTGCGGGCCGCTGCCGAATGCGGTGGTGGAGATCTGGCACTGCGACGCGGCCGGTCTCTACTCGGGCGCGGAGGCCCAGTCCTCGGGCGCGAACGGTGCCTCCGGCGGCGGCACCCCGCCCGATGGTGGCCCCGGCGGCACCCCGCCCGATGGTGGCCCCGCAGGCACCCCGCCGAGTGGCGCACCCGGGGGTGGAGGTCCTGGTGTCGGCCCTCCCGGGGGCGACTCCGGTGGCGGGGACACGGCCGATCTGACCCCGACCGACGACCAGCGGTATCTGCGCGGGGCGCAGGTCACCAACGCCGACGGCATCGTCGAGTTCGTCACGATCTGGCCCGGCTGGTACCGCGGTCGCACCGTGCACATCCACGCGATGGTGCACGTCGACAACTCGCGGGTGCTGACCACCCAGGTGATGTTCGACGAGGCGCTGAACAGCAGGGTTTTTGCCAGCCAGCCGTACGCGGCGCACACCGGGCGGGACACTTTCAACGACGACGACTCCATCTACGCCGACAGCATGTTGTTGCGGGTGACCGAGGACGGCGACGGCTACCTCGGAGTGATCAACTTTGCCGTCGACTCCGACCAGGACGGCGCGTGATCCGATGTCGTGGAGCTGTGAGATCGACTGTTAGCAGGGGACCCCTGCTCTACCGCAGGCGTTAAGAAGGTGCCCTTCCTTACACCGCACGGGTGTAGCGCAGTTGGGGGGTCTGCGTCGTACCGATCAGCTCGACGCGTTCGACTCCGGTGGGGGACCAGCCGCCACGCTCGTAGAAGCGACGGGCGGACTCGTTCTCGCGCAGCACCCAGAGCGCCGCGCGGCGCCAGCCCCGCGTCCGCATGCTCGCCAGGGCGTCGACCATCAGCGCCCGACCGACGCCCCTACCGCGCTCGGCGGGAGCGAGGTGGATCGCGCACAGCAGCCCGGTGTCCGGGTCGTCCTCGTCGTCCGGGCCGGAGTAGCTGAAGCCGGCGAGGGCGTCGCCCCGCATGGCCAGGATCATCCGGTGGCTGTCACGCTCCCAGATCCATCGCTCGGCCCAGTACTCACCCATGGCCTCCGGGCTCGGGTCGGCCAACGCCGCCGGCGGCAGGAACGACGAGTAGGCGGCGACGCGCGAGCTCTGGTGGAGCCGGCCCACCGCCATCAGGTCCTCGGCGGTTGCGGCACGCAGCGTGACAGTCACTCCGCCGAGGGTACCCGGCGGGGCGGCACCTGAATCGTGGTCAGATCCTCGGCGATCACCAGGTCCCCGTCGTAGTGCCGGCGGGCCTCCTCGGCGAAGCGGAACGGGTCGGCGTAGCGCTGGGAGAAGTGGGTCAGCACGAGTCGGCGCACCCCCGACTCGGCCGCCACCCGCGCGGCCTGGCCGGCGGTCAGGTGCCCGACCTCGGCGGCGAGTGCCGCCTCCGACTCCAGGAACGTCGACTCGATGACCAGCAGGTCGGCCTGCTCGGCCAGCGCGTACACCCCGTCGCAGAGGCCGGTGTCCATCACGAAGGCGAACCGCTGCCCGGGGCGGGGCACGCTCACCTCCTCCCGGGTGACGCGCCGCCCGTCCCGGTCGAGGTGGCCGACGCGCTGCAGCTCGCCGACCGCCGGCCCGTCGACGCCGTACGCGGCCAGCTTCTCCGGCAGCATCCGGTAGCCGTCCGGCTCCACCAGCCGATAGCCGTACGTGTCGACGGGGTGCCGTAGTCGACGTGCCTCCAGCGTGCCGCAACGCAGCGCGATGCGCTGGCCGTCCGCCTCGATCGGTGTGACGGCCAGCTCGGCGGTCTCGTGGAAGGAGCTGGCGTGCCGCAGCCGGGTGAAGTACTCGGTGCCCTCGGCCGGGAAGTGCACCGCCACCGGTCGCGGCACCCGGTCCAGCGAGAGCCGCTGGATGGTGCCGGGCAGGCCGAGGCAGTGGTCGCCGTGGAAGTGGGTGACGCAGATCCGGGTCAGGTCGGTGGCGGTGACCGTGGTGTGCAGCAGTTGCCGCTGGCTGCCCTCGCCCGGGTCGAAGAGGATCACCTCGTCGTCCCAGCGGAGCACGTACCCGTTGTGGTTGCGGGCCCGGGTCGGTGTCTGGCTGGCCGTTCCCAGCACCACCAGCTCGCGCATGGACACGGCGACCTCCAGGGGACCCGGACAAAGGGCGACCCCCGGGGTTTCCGCGCTGGCGCGGACCGACTGGACTGAGTCGGCACCCCGGGGGTCGGGTGGCTTGTCGTGGATTCGCCGCACCGCTGCCACACGGTCTCGACGCTTGTTACTGCCCGCCTGCGGAACAGACGGTCACTGTCGAGGACAGCGGCTAGCGGACAGCCACCTCACGAGTCCGATTGCTATACAAGTCTGGACCACCTCCTTTCACGTGTACCGCCACGTTATCCAGCGACGGCCGCACCGGCAACGGATTTCGATCACATCTGTCGGGGCGGCCCGTGCCGGGCGTACCGGTCAGTCCTGGGCGATGCCGATCGGGCCCTTGCGGGGGCCGTCCGCGCTGGCCGGCTGCACTGCCAGCGACGGGAAGTCGGCCAGGTCGCCCTCCGGCTCGGCGTCCCACTCGGGGAACACCAGGTCGCTCTGGAGATAGAGGCAGAGCAACTGGGCCAGGTGGTGCAGCCCGTCCAGGTGGGTGCGTTCGTGCCCGTGGGTGGCGTCGACACCGAAGCCGAGCAGGGCCACCCGGGCGTGCGCGCCCGCCTCGACCGCCGCCGCCACGTCCGAGCGGTAGTAGTCGAAGACGTCGCGGACCAGGTCGACGTCGTGTTCGCGGGCGATCGCCGCGAGGTTCCGGGTCAGGTGGTAGTCGAACGGTCCCACCCCGTCGCCCATCGCCAGCGTGGCGGCGTTCTCCCGGGACTGCTGCCCGGGGGCGACCACCGCCGCGTCCACCGAGACGATCTCGGCCACGTCCGGGTCGAGCCCGTGCGACGCGCCGTGGCCGATCTCCTCGGTCACGGTGACCAGCAGGTGCGCGGTGACGGCGGGCTTCACGCCCGCGTCGACCATCGCCTTCATCGCGGCCAGCACCGCCGCCACGCCGGCCTTGTCGTCCAGGTGCCGGGACTTGACGTAGCCGCTGGGCGTGACCGTCGGGTTGGGCAGGAACGCCACGAAGTCGCCCGCGTCGATGCCGAGCGCCCGCAGGCCGGCGATGTCCTCTACCGGCTCGTCGATGCGTACCTCGACCTGGTCCCAGCCGATGCCCTGCTCGTCCACCGCCTCGTTGTAGCGGTGCCCGCTGGCCTTGAGCGGCAGGACCTGACCGGTGACCACCCGGTCCAGGTCGTCGGTGAAGACCCGGACGTGGGCGCCCTCGGCGAACCGCGCGCTGTGCGTGCCGATCGGGTTCAACTCCAGCCGACCGTTCTCCTTCAGGCGCTTGACCATCCCGCCGATGGTGTCGGTGTGTACCACGATCGCCCTGTCTGCCCCGGTTTCCCGAGGGCCGGGCAGGCAGGCGCTGAGCGCGCCCCGGCGGGTCAGCGTCGACGGGATGCCGAGCGCCGACAGGCGCTCACCGACGTACTGCTGCACGTGGTCGGTGCGCCCCGACGGGCTCGGGATGTCCAACAACTCCACCATCACCTGACGCAGATAGTCCAGGTCGATGGGGAGCGGAGTGGTCTTGCGTACGGTCATGCCCCAGATGGTGCCGCACCGGCCGGGGTCCACAACCGTTGCGGTGCCCGAGTCCCGGGGAAAAGTAGATCCACGAAGCGTTCGGCGGTGGGCTGGGGCTCGTGGTTGGCCAGCCCCGGCCGCTCGTTGGCCTCGATGAAGACGTGCTCGGGTCGGTCCGGGGCGGGAACCAACAGGTCGAGGCCGGTGACCGGGATGTCGAGGGCCCGGCTGGCGGCCACGCACGCCTCCGCGATCACCGGGTGCAGCTCGCCGGTGACGTCGTGGATGGTGCCGCCGGTGTGCAGGTTCGCGGTCCGCCGCACGGCCAGCACCTGGCCCTCGGGCAGGATGTCGGAGAGCGCGTACCCGGCCTCGGTGACCACGTCCCGGGTCATCTCGTCGAGCGGGATGCGGGACTCGCCACCGGTGGCGGCGGCCCGACGGCGACTCTGCCGCGCGATCAGCTCGGTGATGTCGTGCACGCCGTCACCCGTGATCGAGGCGGGGCGGCGTACGGCGGCGGCCACCACCTCGTGGTCGATCATGACGACCCGCAGGTCCTCACCGGTGCACAGTTCCTCCAGCAGCACCTCGGGGCAGAACCGGGCGGCCAGTTCGACGGCGGCGGCCAGCGCCTCGTCGGTGCGGACGCCGACGGTGATGCCGTTGCCCTGTTCGCCCCGGGCCGGCTTGACCACCAGTTGGCCCACCTCGGCCAGGAACTCCGCGTCGGCGGCGTCACCGGTGGCGGTCCGCCCGCGCGGCACCGAGAGGCCGGCCTCGGTCAGGATGCGGCGGGTGACCCGCTTGTCGTCGCAGCGGCTCATGGCCACCGCCGAGGTCAGCTCGGAGAGCGACTCCCGGGTGAGGATGGTCCGACCGCCGCTGGTCAGCCGCAGCTCACCCCAGGCCGCGTCGGTCACCTCCACCCGGATGCCCCGGCGCATCGCCTCGTCGGCGACGATCTTCGCGTACGGGTTGAGCTCGTCGTAGCCGGCCGGCATGGCCGGCAGGAACAGCCGCTCGTTGATCGGGTTCTTCCGCTTCACGCAGAGCGTGGCGGTGCGATAGAAGCCGAGCCGCTCGTACAGCCGGATCGCCCCGGCGTTCTCGGCGAGCACGGAGAGGTCGACGTACGCGCGGCCCCGCGCCACCAGCCGGGTGGCCAGCTCGGTGATCAGCGCCTGGCCGGTGCCGGGGGGCGCCTGGTTGAAGTCGACCGTCAGGCACCAGAGGCTGGCCCCGTTGTCCGGGTCGTCGAAGACCGCCACGTGGTCGACGCCGGTGATGGTGCCGACGATCTCGCCGGTCACCGCCTCGGCCACGAGGTGCAGGAAACGGTCCGTGGCGGCGTTGTCGACCAGGATGTCCACCGGGGCGGTGACCATGCCGTTGGCCGCGTAGATCCGGTTGACGGCGTCCGCGTCGGCGGCGTCGCGCAGCCGGCGGATGCGTACCCCGGGCAGTTCGCCGCGCCCGTTCACGGCGGCCGGGGTGTCGGCGTTGCCGGCCTCCTCGGTCGTGCCGTCGGCCCGACGCGGACCCGAGCGGGCCCCGCCCAGCGGCAGCCGGAAGGTCAGCGACGGGTCGATGAACAACTCGTCGGGCAGCCGGGAGACCAGCACGTGCGGGTCCCGCAGATAGATGCAGATGTCCCGCGCGCCGGCCGCCTCGGAGCGCAGCACGTCGGCGACGGCGGCCTGGTCGGTGAAGGTCTGGCCGAAGACCAGCCGCCCCCACCCGCAGTCGAGGATGACGCCCTCGTCGCCGCCGGCACGGTCGTCGTCGGTGGCGTCCCCGCCGGGGCTCGCGGCGATCGGATCACCGCCCGGCCCGACCCGCTCGTAGCGACGTCCCGCGCCTCGACCTCGGTCGGTCCGGGCCACCCCGGTCGCCAGGGTGTCGGTCACGGTCAGTCGATTCCGTGGCTCTGGAGCCACATTTCCAGGAGTCCGAGTTGCCACAGCTTGTTTCCGTTCAACGGGGTCAGTTCGGCGTTGGGAGCGTCGAGCAGGGCGTTGACGTAATCGGTGCGGAACAGGTCGCGGCGTCGGGCCTCGGGCGCGGAGAGCGCGTCCCGTACCCGGTCGAGGAGCTTGCCCTCCAGGTGGGTGAGGCCGGGGACCGGGAAGTAGCCCTTCGGCCGGTCGATGACCTCGTGCGGCAGGACCCGGCGGCCGATCTCCTTGAGCACCCCCTTGCCACCCTGAGCCAGCTTCAGCTCCGGGGGGCAGGCGGCGGCCAGTTCGACGAACTCGTGATCCAGGAAGGGCACCCGGGCCTCCAGCCCGTGCGCCATGGTCATGTTGTCGACCCGCTTGACCGGGTCGTCGGTGAGCATGATCTGCGTGTCGAGGCGCAGCCCGGCGTCGACCGCGGTCTGCGCGCCGGCCCGCGCCAGGTGCGCGGCGACGAACTCCCGCGCCGGGTCGGTGCCGGTCAGCCAGTCCCGGTTGAGCACCTGGGCCAGGCCGCTGGCGTCGCGGTCGAAGAAGGCCTTGGCGTACGTGTCGAGCGCCTGCTCGCGGCCGACCTCCGCCAGCGGCGGGTACCAGTGGTAGCCGCCCAGGATCTCGTCGGCGCCCTGGCCGGACTGGACCACCTTGACGTGTCGGGAGACTTCCTGGCTGAGCAGGTAGAACGCGACGCAGTCGTGGCTGACCATGGGTTCACTCATGGCCGCCACGGCGGCCTCCAGCGGCGGCACCAGGTCCTGGGCGGCGACCCGGAGCTGGTGGTGGTCGGTGTCGAAGGTCTTGGCGACCACGTCGGAGTAGCGGAACTCGTCGCCCTCCCGGCCGCCGACCGCGTCGAAGCCGATCGAGAAGGTGGCGAGCCCGCGCTGCCCCTCACCGGCGAGCAGGGCCACCACCAGGCTGGAGTCCAGGCCGCCGGAGAGCAGCACGCCCACCGGCACGTCGGCGACCATGCGCCGCCGTACGGCGGTGGTCAGCGACTCCAGCAGCGCGTCCTGCCAGTCCTTCTCCGACCAGCCGGAGTACTCGTCCCGACGCAGGAAGGACGGGTCCCAGTAGACGCGCTCGTGGGTGGCGCCGTCGGGCTCGTAGACCCGGACGGTGGCCGGGGGCAGCTTGGTGACGCCGCGCAGGATGGTGCGCGGCGGCGGCACGATGCTGTGGAAGCTGAGGTAGTGGGCCAGCGCGACCGGGTCGATGGTGGTGTCCACGCCGCCACCCGCCACCAGGGCGGGCAGGGTGCTGGCGAAGCGCACCACGCCGGGCGTCTCGGCGAGGTAGAGCGGCTTGATGCCGAGCCGGTCCCGGGCGAGCACCAGACGGCCGGTGTCGCGTTCGGTGATCGCCACGGCGAACATGCCGACCAGGTGGTCGACGAAGTCGAGCCCCCACTCGGCGTACGCCTTGATGACGACCTCGCTGTCACCGCTGGAGAAGAAGTGGTGGCCCTTGGCCGCCAACTCGGCGCGCAACTCGCGGTAGTTGTAGATGCAGCCGTTGAAGACGCCGGTCAGGCCGGCGGCCGAGTCGACGATGGGTTGGCCGCTGGCGGCCGACAGGTCGATGATCTTCAGACGACGATGGCCGAGAGCGACCGGTCCCTGGGCCCACACACCGCCACCGTCAGGCCCCCGGTCGCACATCGTGGCGGCCATTCGCTCCACCGTCCCGACGTCGGCACGCGACGCGTCCCGTCGGAACTCCCCAGCTAGTCCGCACATGCGAGCCAATGCTGCCAGAGGTTGTTGCGATTCGCCTGTTGAGACCATGACGGTCGTGTAACAGCATTGCTATCATCCGCGCCCGCGCGATCAACCGGGTGCCATCTCCCGGCGAGCGCGGGCGATCGGGGCCTGCCTGTAGCGGTTTGTCCTACTTGCCCTACCTGCCCGACTGTGACGAGCGCCGCAATTTGGATCATCGGCGATCTCCGGGCACCTGCCGGCCCGCCCGGGTGGGCGAGCCGGCACGCGAGACGGTCAGCCGGCGGTACGCGCCACGCCGACCGGGCAGCTCAGCCCGTTCGGGCCGTGGTTGCAGTAGCCGTTGGGGTTCTTGGTGGGTGCCAAGTACTGCTGGTGATAGTCCTCGGCCAGGAAGTAGTCGCCGAGGCGGTCGATCTCCGTGGTGATCTCGCCCTTGCCGGCCCGGGCCACGATCGGCGCGAACGCCTCCCGGGACGCCTCGGCGGTGGCGAACTGCTCGTCGGTGGTGGTGTAGATCGTCGAGCGGTACTGCGTGCCGACGTCGTTGCCCTGGCGCATGCCCTGGGTCGGGTCGTGGTTCTCCCAGAAGACCTTCAGCAGGTCCTCGAAACTGATCGTCGCGGGGTCGTACACGACCTGGACCACCTCGGCGTGCCCTGTCCCGCCGGAGCAGACCTCCTCGTAGGTCGGATTCGGGGTGTACCCACCCGCGTATCCGACGGAGGTGGTGTAGACGCCCGGGAGGGTCCAGAACAACCGCTCGGCACCCCAGAAACACCCCATGCCGAAGACGGCGACCTGCGAGCCCTCGGGAAACGGCCCCTTGAGGGGGGTCCCGAGCACCTCGTGCCGGTCGGCGACCGGCATCGCGATCGCGCGGCCGGGCAGGGCACGGTCAGGGGAGATCATCTCGGCCTTCATGCTGCGGAGGAACACGGTGGAACTCCTTTCGTCCTTCCCCGCGTGCAACACCGGCGGACCCCACTTCCTTACCCGCCCCGCGCGCGGTCAGGCGCCGCCCGGCACGGCGTCCCGCACACGCTCGGCGTACGCGGTCGCCTCGGCGTCGTCGGCGTAGCGGGTACGCGGCCAGAAGAAGCCCCGCAGACCGTCGCCCTTGGTCCGGGGAACCACGTGGGTGTGCAGGTGCGGCACCGACTGGGACACCTTGTTGTTCATCGCCACGAACGTGCCGCCCGCGCCCAGCCCGGTCTCCACCGCGACGGTGAGTCGCCGGACCAGCCCGAAATAGCCGGCCAGCGACTCCGGCGGCAGGTCGGCGAGGGTGACCAGATGCGTACGGGGCACCACCAGGACGTGCCCCTTGAACACCGGACGGGTGTCCAGGAACGCCACGCCGTCGGCGGTGTCGACCACCCGGAACGCCGGCACCTCGCCCGCCACGATCCCGCAGAACACACATCCCGCCATCGGCTCAGGTTATGGCCGGCGGCGAAACTCTGCCTGTCGGCCCGCCAGCAGCGTCAGGCCCGCCCAGCACCGCTCGCAGGACCGACATGGTGGGCCGGGCGACTCGGTGAGTCGGCTCCCACACGATGGGACGCGGGGGAGGACTAACGTCTGCGTCATGACCCACGGCTTCGAGACGCTCGCGATTCACGCCGGCCAGGACCCGGAGGCCCGCACCGGCGCGGTGATCCCACCGATATACCAGACCAGCACGTACGCCCAGGACGCCGTCGGTGCGCCCCGGCTCGGATACGAGTACAGCCGTTCCGGCAACCCCACCCGGGACGCGCTCCAGGAGTGCCTGGCCGCGCTGGAGGGCGGGCCGGTCGGTCTCGCCTTCGCCAGCGGTCTGGCCGCCGAGGACACGCTGCTGCGGACCGTCTGCGGCCCCGGCGACCACGTGGTGATCCCGGACGACGCGTACGGCGGCACGTACCGGCTGTTCGCCAAGGTAGCCCAGCGGTGGGGGCTGTCGTACACCCCGGCGAAGGTCTCCGACCCGGACGCCGTCCGGGCCGCGATCCGGCCCGGCAGCACCAAGGTGGTCTGGTTGGAGACGCCGACCAACCCGCTGCTCGGCATCGCGGACATCGCCACCCTCGCTGCCGTCGCCCACGACGCCGGGGCGCTGCTGGTGGTGGACAACACGTTCGCCTCGCCGTACCTGCAACAGCCGATCGCCCTCGGCGCGGACGTGGTCGTGCACTCCACCACCAAGTACGTCGGCGGTCACTCCGACGTGGTCGGTGGGGCGCTGGTGGCGGCCGACGCCGGGCTCGGCGAGGAACTGCGCTACCACCAGAACGCCATGGGCGCGGTCAACGGCCCGTTCGACGCCTGGTTGACGCTGCGCGGCATCAAGACCCTCGGGGTACGGATGGACCGGCACTGCGACAACGCCGAACGGATCGTCGGCTACCTGGACGGGCACGCCAAGGTGCGCGAGGTTCTCTACCCGGGTCTGCCGTCGCACCCCGGTCACGAGGTGGCCGCCAAGCAGATGCGCCGGTTCGGCGGCATGATCTCGTTCCGGGCGGCCGGGGGTGAGGAGCACGCCGTCGAGATCTGCAACCGGGCCCGACTCTTCGTGCTCGCGGAGTCCCTCGGCGGGGTGGAATCCCTGATCGAGCACCCGGGCCGGATGACACACGCCAGCGCTGCCGGCTCGCCGCTTGAAGTTCCCTCCGATCTCGTGCGACTGTCTGTCGGCATCGAGACGGTCGAAGACCTGCTCGCCGATCTGGAGCAGGCGCTGGGCTGACCGCTGGCTGGGGAGGGTGGCCGTGCAGGACATCATGCCGACCTGGGTCGGGGCGACCGCCAAACAGATCGCCCGGGGCGTACGGCGGGGCGACGTCTCCGCCACCCAGGTTCTGGCCGACCATCTCGACCACGTCGCGAAGGCCGACGTCGACCTCGCCGCGTTCCGCACGGTACGCGGCGGGGAGGCGGTCGCCGAGGCGGAGAAGGTCGACGAGCAGGAGGACCTGGGCAACCTGCCGCTGGCCGGGGTGCCGGTGGCGGTCAAGGAGAACACCCCGGTGGCCGGGGTGCCCACCTGGAACGGGTCGGCTGCGGCGCGTACCCCGGTGGCCGAGGCCGACCACGAGGTGGTCCGCCGGCTGCGCGGCGCGGGCGCGGTGATCCTCGGCGTCACCCGGATGCCCGAGCTGGGCCTCTGGGGGGTGACCGACGACGGCACCGCGGTCACCCGCAACCCCTGGGACCTGGGGCGTACCCCGGGTGGCTCGTCGGGCGGCGCGGCGGCGGCGGTCGCCGCCGGGCTGGTGCCGATCGCGCACGGCAACGACGGTCTCGGCTCGATCCGCATCCCGGCGGCCTGTTGCGGCCTGGTCGGCCTGAAGCCCGGCCGGGGCGTGGTGCCCTGCCAGCTCGGCGCGGAGGACTGGTTCGGGCTGACCGAGCACGGAATGCTCGCCACCACGGTCGCCGACGCGGCGGTCGGCTTCCAGGTGCTCGCCGGCCGGGCCCAGGAGAAGCTGGTCCCGCCGCAGCGGCTGCGGGTCGGGGTGTCGCTGCGCTCGCCGGTGCGCGGGGTCTCGCCGGACGCGCCGAAC
>NZ_SISL01000135.1:0-13444 GCF_004307965.1 Verrucosispora sp. SN26_14.1
GTCCCCGAGGCGCCCGCCCGGCCACCACCCGACGCCGGTTCTCCCGCCGACTACGGCTCGCTGCCGGCGCACTGGCCGCGACCGTCATCCTCGCCGGCGGCCTGGCCGTCGGGCTGCCCCGGTTGACCGGCGAGCCGACGGTGGTCACCCCGGTCGGCGTGGCGACCGCCGAAGGCGTGGGAGGTGGTTCGGCTCGCCTGTCGGTCTCGATCGCCGAGACCGAGGGCCGGTCGACGATCGTCGCCAGTGTCGTCGGGTTGGAGACCGGCATCCGTTACCGACTCTTCGGAGTGACCCGTGACGGACAGACCCACGAGGTGGTCGAGTGGGACGGCCGGCCCGGCGCGCAGGAGGTCAGCGGCGAACTCGACGCGACCCTCGCCGAGCTGACCTTCTTCACCGTCGCCCGCATGGACGGCGGCCCGGTCGTCTCGGCCCGCCTGGACACCGTCACCCCCACGCCGACCGACTGAGACTCAGCCCCGACGCCACTTCTGATTGGCCGTACCCGAGCAGGTCCACAACTGCAGCCGGGTGCCCCAGTCCCGGATGTCGACGCACTTGTCGGTGTGCGGATTGACGATGTCGCCCGCACTGGTCAGCCGGAACTGCTGGGCCCAGCCACCGTTGCAGTCGGCGAGCTGGATCGCCGTGCCGTCGGTGGTGCCCGCCCAGGCCAGGTCCATGCACTTGCCGAGTGCCATCATCGTGCCCTTGCTGAACGACCACTTCTGGCCGACGTTGCCGGAGACACACCGCGCCATCTGCAACTGGGCACCATCCACCGACCTGGCCCCCGGCACCTCCACGCACCGGTTCTCCCAACCGATCATCGGACGTCCGGGGTAGCTGGCCGCGGTCGTCGCCGGCGGCGGCGTCGTACGCGTCGGGGTCGCCCGGGCCGGGGTCGGCAGATCCGGCGTCGGTGCGGCCGGCGGGGTGGGCGGGGGAGCGTCGGCGAGCGGCGGTGCCGACGGGCCACCCGACCTCGGGCCAGCGGTCGGCGTGGCCGGGGGCGCACCGAGCCGCGCATCCCGCGTGTAGTGCTCGACGTACGCCAGCACCATGCCGGTGAAATCGCGGAGTCCGGCCGCGTCCGGCACACCACCGGCCTGCTGCACCACCGTCGTGCCCCAGTGGTAGGCGGCCAACGCGATCGGATACGGGTCCGTCCCGAGGCCGGCCAGTTCGCCGGAGAGGCTGCACATCGCCCGTCCCAGGGTCGGGATCGCCACGGTCGGGTCCCACGGCGAGGCCGACGGTGCGGCGTACCGGGCCCAGATCGCCGGCAGGAACTGCGCGATGCCCTGCCCGCCGTTGGGGCCGAGCAGATTGGGGTTGAAGCCCGACGACGCCATCAGCTGCGCCGCCACCCGGGCCGGGGTCACCGTCGCGCAGACCTTCCCGGCGGCCAGCACCAGGTCGAGGTAAGCGGCGGGTACCGGTCGGGGCGCGGTACCCGGCGTCGGCGCGGCCTCGACCGGACGCGGCGGCGGAGTCGGCTCGACGGTCACCGCCAGGTCCGGCCGCCCGGCGTAGCCCTCGGCATAGGCGGCGACCGTCGCGACATAGTCCTCGGCGGACGCCGGCACCCCACCGGCCGCGCGGACCGCGTCGGCACCGGAGTGGTACGCGGCCAGCGCCAACCGCCACGGATCGCCGCTGACACCGGCGTGCCGCACCTGGCCGACGAGGTCACACATGTGCCGGGCGAGGGCCAGGATGTTGGCGGCGGCGTCCAGCCGGGGCGCCTGCGGCCACGGGGCCCACCGCTGCCACGTCGCCTCGGTGAGGGCGGCCACGCCGGCCCCTCCGGCGGCGGAGCGCTGGTTGGCCTCGAAACCCGACGCCGCCATCACCTGACCGGCGAGGCGCGCCGGGGTGAGCGCGGGGCACGACAGTGCCGCGGCGACGATCGCCGTCGCCTGGTCGGCCGGCACGTCCTTGCCGACCAGGACGGCCGGCTCGGCGGTGGCGGTGCCGATGCTGGCCGCCACGGCGGAGACCCCGAGCATGGCGAGCACTGCCGTGATCGCGACCGCCCGACGCAGTCGCACGTCCAGCCGGCGGTAGCGGGCAACGAGGCGCCTGGACAGGGACGCGGCCAGGTTGCCGATCCGACGGATGGCGTCGGCGCCAGACGTCACCTGCACAGCGACCCTCCTCGTCATGGAATCCGCTGCCTACTACGCCCGCGAGTCGATCGAAGTTCACGGCCGATCGCCCTGAATCGAAGCCTACTGTCCACCATGGCCGCCGTACGGTCCCGCCCGCAGCACGTTGCTCGACGGCACACTCGGCAAGGTCCGAATCGTTCGGTTTGGGATAGGACAAGAAAGGCAACTATCTGCCTCGGCTCAGTCCAGATACACAGTGGAGGCTCGCGATGGCGGTGGACACGGTGGTGCAGACGAAGCGGCCGGGTTGGCCGGAGATCCTCGTCGGGCTGGCCGTCATGGCGTTGGTCGGCTACGGACTCCCCATCGCCCTCGACCGGACCGGAGCCGCGGACGGGCTGAGCCCGGTCACGTCCGGCCTCATTCTGGCCGCCCTCTCGGGTGTCGCCGGTCTCATCGCGTTCGCCGCCGCCGCGCGCATCCGCTCCACGAACTGGAGCGACCTCGGTGTCCGTCCGACGACCGGCCGCTGGCTGCTGATCGGGGTGGCGGGTGGCCTGGTCGCCCTGGTCGTCTCCCGGATCGTCGCCGCCGCGGTCTACTACCTCACCGGACCTGCCGAGAACATCCAGCAGCCGTATCTCGACGCGGCCGGTGGCGGGATCCTCACGCTGATCCTGTCGTTCCTGTTCCTGGCGGTCCTGACGCCCATCGGCGAGGAGTTCCTGTTCCGTGGGATCGTCACCACGGCTCTGCTGCGCTACGGCGCGGTCGTCGGTGTCGTCGGCAGCTCATTGATCTTCGCGCTGATGCACGGCCTGAACCTCGTCTTCGTGACCGCCCTGGTCGTCGGCCTGGTCGCCGCCGAAGTGTTCCGCCGCAGCGGCTCCATCTGGCCCGCCGTCGCGGTGCACGTCACCAACAACCTGCTCGGGCAGGTGCTTGCCCTGCTCGTGGCAGGCGCGTCATGAGCGACCCGTCAGCCCTCCGAGACGCCCAGACCTGAGGCACGGGTTCCTGAGAGGGCGGCACTGGTCCGCCACATCACACCCGGTGAAGAGGCGGGACGTCCAACGATTCCGCATATCGTTCGCCGGTCCCATGGCGGGCCCTTCATGGATGCGCGAACCAGGATGACTTCCTAGGATGCCGCAGGCGGTATGTCGTCCACCACGAAAACTCGGAGCACAGTCCCCGGCCTCTGACCTCCTGTTCCACGGTCTTACTGCCGACGCAGCGCCCTCAGGGCCTTGGCGTGGGTCACGGCATGGCGCTATGCTCCGCCGCGATGAATCCTCCTCGCAGATTGGGGGTCCCGTTCGTGCAAGGTGAGTGCTGATGCGCTCCCAGGCCGCGAATGCGGATTCCCGCCTCTCCCTCTGGCGTCGGGTACGCGAGTACGCCGTACCGCCCTCCATGATCGAAGCTGCGACCGCGCGTCGTCTCGTCGGCGACTGGGCTGGCGCATGCGCTGCCGCCCGAGTCGACGTCGACCTGGACCTACGGGCCGTCGTGCACCGTCATGGCCGTGACCTGGCCGCCCGGATACGGGCTGACCTCCGGCACCTCGCACCTGACCTGTTGCGCTGGCACATGCCGAGGATCGCCCCCGACGGGTTGCTGCGTCCGGGCCTGACCATCTCGCTGGCGCGATACGGTCCGGCCGACCACGCCGACGCCGAGCCGGTGCACCTCGTCGCACGGACGCCACCGGCCTGGGCGGACGCGGGCCAGCGCATCGGTCTGGCGCTGTGGACCGGTTCCCGCGCCGGGCGCGACTGCGCTCACCCGCATCCGCGCCCCGACCGTCGGTTCCGCCTCGACCTGCACCGTCACCTGTGGGACGTACGCCGTGCCGACGAACTGAGGATCCGGTCGGGCGCCCGACGCGACGTCTCCGACACCGACCACCCGATGCGCGCTGACCCGACATGGGACGCGCTGGGGCAGGGCGGCTACGCGGTGCGCCAGTGGGCGGGCGAAGCGGCCCTGCTGCTCCAAGTCGAGGGCGGCGCCAGCGGTGCCGTGACGGTACGCCTCAGTCCTCGACGTCGCCTGCTGCTGGACCTCGCACCGGCAGGAACGGACCCGCGACCACCCACGGCACACATCGTCGGAGCGCCACGGGCCGGTCGTGTCGCCGGGTTGCCGGTGCTGCCCCATGCGGCGACCTGGATGACGCCTGACGTGGAGTTGCTGCAACGGGGACTGATCGAGGCTGACCGCCTCCACCCGCTGGTGGCCTCCGCGCTCGCGCCCGATCATCCCACGGTCGGTACCCCGGCATCGCCGCACCAGAAGGCGTCACCACATCTCGTGAGATGCCGGGGCGCCTGGCACCGCATCGGTCTGGTGAACGGCGTTCTCACACCACTCGACCACGACCCGGCTGAAGTTCACCGGGAGGGACTGTTGGTCGCGCTGACCGGCACCCCGCTGCCCTGCCTACAGGCGATCGACGAAGCGTGTCGCCGACCGGAGTCCCTTCCCGACATCCGCGCTCGCCTGGACCACGGCGACACCGCCGGAGCGCTGGCTGCCGTCGAGGCGCTACTCGGGCCGGACGCGCTCCTGCCCGACGGGAAGCTACGGCAGGAACTGGACAACGCCGCCCTGCGCCGGATCACGTACGGCCTGTTCCGCGCCGGGCTGACCGGACGCGGGCCCGGCACCAGCGTCCGAGACTGGCAGCCCAAACGCGCCCGGCGCTCCCACCCACGTCACGCTATCCCCCGCTGACCAGCGGGACTGCCCCCATCCGGCTCCCGGCCGGCCCGTCACGATCTCAAGGTGATCTCACATGCTGCCTGCTCGTCACCCTGCGGAGTCCGCACCTGCGGCACAACTCGGCGTGGCCGCCGACCTCATCGCACTGTTGCGCGACACCACCACCGAGACCCGCGACGACCCCCAGTTGGAGGCACTGACCCTGGCCGTGGCCGCCGACCTGCCGGTGCTGCTCTGGGGTGAACCGGGAATCGGCAAGACCGCCGCGCTGACGCAACTCGCTGCCACCCTGGACCTTCCGCTCACCACGGTGATCGCCAGCGTCCACGAGCCGTCCGACTTCTCGGGACTCCCGGTCGTCGGTGACGACCCGGCGACCCAGGGTGTCCCGATGGCACCGCCGGACTGGGCCGTGCGTCTGGTCCGCAGTGGTCGCGGCCTGCTGTTCCTGGACGAACTGTCCACCGCCCCGCCGGCCGTGCAGTCCGCGTTGCTGCGTCTCGTGCTCGAACGGCGGATCGGCAGCCTGCACCTGCCGGCCGAGGTGCGGATCGTGGCCGCCGCCAATCCACGGTCCTCGGCCGCCGACGGCTGGGAACTGAGCGCACCGCTGGCCAACCGTTTCGTCCACCTGCAGTGGACCCATGACCAGCAGGTCGTCGTCCGTGGCCTCGGAGGCACGTGGCCTCGGGCGACGATGCCCCGACTCGATCCGCAGCGGCTGTCGGAGGCCGTCGCGTTCGCCCGTCGTGCGGTGTGCGGACTCCTGTCGACCCGCCCGGCCCTCGTCCACCGGCTGCCCACGAACGAGACCGGTCGTGGTGGTCCGTGGCCGTCGCCCCGCAGCTGGGAGATGGCCCTGCGCCTGCTCGCCTTCGCGACGGCGGCCGACGTCTCCCGGGACGTCCTGTCGATGCTGGTCCGAGGCGCCGTGGGCGACGGCCCGGGACTGGAACTCCTGGCCAGCATGGATCGGATGGACCTGCCGGATCCCGAGTCCCTGCTGGCCGACCCGGCCGCCGCTGTCCTGCCGCAGCGAGGCGACCTGCGCCAGAGCGTCCTCGACGCCGTGGTGGAGGCGGTGCGGCGGCGTCCCGAGCGAGCCCGCTGGGATGCTGCCTGGGAGTTGCTGGCCGGAGCGCTGGAGACCGGCGCCCCGGACCTGGTGGTCGTACCCGCCTCCACCCTCGCCCGACTCCGCCAGGAAGACTGGGACGTACCCGCCGCGATGGATCGGCTCACCGGGGTGGTGTCCCTGTCCCGGCGGGCCGACCAGGCGGCGGCCCGAGTCGCGGCCGCCGCAGGGACCGCTCGGTGAGCGCCGGAACGCTGGACCGGGACAAGTTGTTCACCGCCCGGCTGCACGCCGTCCGGGTCCGGCCCTATCTGGCGACGGCGCTGTTCGCTCTGCACGTGGTCGAATCGCGACGGGTCCCGACGATGGCGGTGGACCCGCGATGGCGGTGCTACGTCTCACCGGCGTTCGTGGACCGGACCTCCGTGGAGGAACTCGCCGGTGTCTGGGTGCACGAGGTGTCACATCTGTTGCGGGACCACCATGGACGCGGCGACCGGGTGGCCCGGACGCGCGAGTTGACAGGGCCGGGGGAGCGACTGCGGATCAACATCGCCGCAGACTGCGAGATCAACGACGACGTCTTCGGCGACGGGCTGGCCCGTCCCGCAGGTGCGGTCGAACCGAGTCATCTGCTGTTGCCCGAGGGGCAGCTGATGGAGGACTACCTGCGACAGTTCCGACTCGGGCCGCGTACCCAGGACTGGGCGTGGCTGGACTGCGGCAGCGGTGCCGACGGACGGCACCGGGACTGGGATCTCGGACCGGACGGCGCACCCGCGCTGAGTCCGCATGAGTGCGACGCCGTGCGATTCCGGGTGGCCGAGGGCATCACCGGCCGACCGGGAAACGCCCCCCGGGGCTGGCGGCGGTGGGCGGAACAGGCATTCCATCCACCACAACCGTGGCGGGACCTGTTGGGAGCGGCGGTCCGCTCGGCGGTCTCCGCAGCGGGCGTGGGCGAGGACTACACCTACGGCCGGCCGTCGCGGCGCTCCGCGAGCATGCCTGGTGTGGTCATGCCGGCGCTGCGGCGTCGGCCTCCACGGGTCTGCGTCATCATCGACACCTCCGGTTCGGTCAGCGATCTCGAACTGGGCGCGGCCCTGCTCGAGGTCGCCGCGATCGTCCGGTCCGTCGGCGGTCGCCGTGACCTGGTCACCGTGCTGCCCTGTGACGCGTCGGCGCAAGTGGTCCGTGCGATGTGCCGAGCCGAGGACATCCCGCTGGTGGGTGGAGGTGGTACGGACCTGCGCACCGGCTTCGTCCGCGCGCTTCGACAGAGTCCACGCCCGGACGCCATCGTGGTGCTGACCGACGGGCAGACGCCCTGGCCGGACTCGCGGCCGCCCTGCCGTACCGTCGTCGGGCGATTCGACCGCGCCGTCAGGTGGAACGAGGACGACCCGGACTACCGGCCGGACTCCCCGCCGGAGTGGGCGCGCGTGGTCACGATCGGATCCGCTCCCACCGCGCGGTGACCGGCGTCGGGGCGTGACGCCTTGCGCGTCGTGCAGCAGGCGCTGGAGCTGAACGAGAACAGCCGTGGTTCCACACTCTGGGCGTCGTGGATCGGAACGGGGGCATCCTGGTGGACGCGTTGACGTCCGCACGCACGTCCGCGGACCGCTGTCGTTACCGCCCGGCGCGGCGGTATCTGCCGGGGGAGGTGCCGTACCGGCGTTTGAAAGCGGCGGCGAACGCGAACTCCGACGTGTAGCCGACTCGCTCCGAGATGCCGCGCAGCGGCGTGTCGGACTGGTGGAGAAGCCGGGCGGCGGTGGTCATCCGCCACCAGGTCAGGTAGGCCATCGGCGGCTGGCCGAGCATCGCGGTGAAACGGCGCGCGAACGGTGCTCGGGACAGCCCCACCTCGGCGGCGAGTGCCGCGACGGTCCATGGTCGCGCGGGGTCACCGTGGATGGCCTGCAACGCCGCCGCAGTGACCGGATCGGTGAGTGCCGCCGCCCAGCCCGTTGCCACGGTCGGCGAGGACGGGTTGCGGTCGAGCCAGGCACGCAGGATGTGCAGCAGCAGGGTGTCGAGCAGTGCCGGGATGATGGCGTCGGTGCCGAGGCGGGGCCGTTCCAGTTCGCTGGCGAGCAGGTCCACGGTGGCGCGTAGCTCCGGGTGTCGCCCGAGGTGCGCGGGCAGGTGAATGAGCGCGGGCAGGTCGTCGAGCAGCGGATGCGTATGGACCGGATCGAGTTCGTACGCGCCGCACAGGGTAACTGTGGCAGCGGCGTCGCCGACGTCCGAGACGTAGCGCGACAGGCCAGGGTCGTTCGGGTCGCAGGCGGGCGCGGTGGGTGAGGTCGTCGGGCTGTCGGCCAGCGTGTGGCCCGGACCGTGCGGCCGGAACACGATGTCCCCGGCGGCAAGCGGCACCGGGTCGGTGTCCGGTGCGATGAGCCAGCACGGCCCCTGGAGGACGATCTGGAAACCGGCGGAGCCGGGTACGGGTGCGAACCGCTGCGCCCACGGGGCGTACCACGCGATCCGCGCGGAGCGCGGCCGGCCGGCTCGCATGACCGTGATCACGTCGCTGAGTACGTCCATCGGGGCCAGGATATCGCCGCGAGGACGATCGAGTATGAATGGGGGACTACAGAGCATGGATCGTCTTCGGGTGCCGCCATAGGTTCGAGTGGTGAGAGCCATGCGAATCCACCAGTACGGCGATGCCTCGGTCATCCGGGAGGAGGACGTGCCGCGCCCGACGCCGGGCCGGAACGAGGTGCTGATCACGGTCGCCGCGACCTCGTTCAATCCGTCCGACATCGGGCTGCGCCGGGGACTGCTGCGTGCCGTCTTCCCGCTGGATCTGCCGTACACCCTCGGCGGGGATGTCGCCGGCACGATCGTCGAGCTCGGCGACGGTGTGGACACCCTCGCCGTGGGCGACCGGGTCGTCGGACGGCTCGACACGGGCGGTGCCGCGGCCGAGTTCGTCACCGCCGCTGCCGACACCGTCGTGGCGGCGCCCACCACCGTTCCCCTCCCGCACGCCGCCGCCATCCCCATCGCCGGTGTCACGGCCTGGCAGGCGGTGTTCGCGCACGCGGGCATCACTCCAGGGCAACGGGTACTGGTCAACGGAGCGGGCGGTGGCGTCGGCGGGTTCGTGGTCCAGCTCGCCAAGCACGTCGGTGCCCACGTCATCGCCACGGCCAGCCCGCGCAGTACCGCAGTGGTCCGTCACCTCGGAGCCGACGAGATCGTCGACTACACGAACACGCCCCTCGGCGACGCGCTCGATGCCCCGGTCGACGTGATCGTCAACGTCGTCGTGGTCGGTGCCGGGCACGCCGCGGCACTGATGTCGCTGGTGCGCCCAGGAGGCGTCGTCGTGTCCGCCGCCGGCGCGCTGACGGCACCCGCCGGGTCTGCGGTGAGGGCAGTACGCTTCGTGGCCCGCAACGACACCCGTCACCTCGGCGCCCTCGTCGCCCTGGTCGACGCCGGGGCCGTCCGTCTCGACATCGCTGCGTCGCGTCCTCTCGCCGACCTGGCCTCGGTGCACCGCGACGCCGAGGCCGGACGCATCCGGGGCAAGACGATCCTTGTTCCGTGAGGTGAGCCGGGTAGCTCAGCTGGCGCCCAGCATCTCGGTGACCCGCGTGTAGAACGGGGCCGGGTCGTCGGCGAGGGACGCCTTCACCATCGCGGTCCAGTCGTCGACGATCACCTCGATCGACCCGGCGGCCAGCCCGTCGAGCGATCGACGCGGGACGTCACGAGGGTCGATCTTGGGTCCGTCGTAGTCGGCCGTGATGTCCGTGTCGGCGGCACCGAGGAGTACGCCTTGGACCAGAGTGCCTTGGGCGGCCAGTTCGAGGCGTACACCGTTCGTCATGTTCCACTCGGCGGCCTTGGCGGCGGAGTACGCGCCGGTACCCGGGCCGGCGAACCACGACAGTGCCGAGAGCACGTTCACGATCGCGCCACCGCCGTTCGCGGCGAGTACGGGGGTGAACTCGCGGATCACGTCGAGGGTGCCCCAGAAGTGCGTGTCCATCTCGCGGCGGACCTCGGCGATCTCACCGGTGACGAGCGGGGCGCCGGTGGCGATGCCGGCGTTGTTGACGAGAAGCGTGACGTCCCGCGCGGCCGCTGCGGCGGCGACGACGGACTCGTGGTCGAGCAGGTCGAGTCGCAGCGGCACCACGCGGCTGTCGGCGAAGCCGAGGCTCTCGGGGCGACGGGCCGTCGCGTACACCCTGCGCGCTCCGCGTTCGAGCAACTCGAGCACGAACTGGCGGCCGATTCCACGGTTGGATCCGGTGACGAGGGCGATCTGGTCGGCGATGTTCATGGGTTCCGTGCTCCCTGCCTGGTCATCTCGGGATGGGGTGGGACCGTGTCCGGCCCGACGTCGACTACGGTAAAAGCTGACGTTGACGTCAAGGGCAAGTCGGATTGCGAAGCCGAAGGAGGACGTGGATGCGGATCGGTGACGTCGCGCGGCGCTCCGGCGTGAGCACGCGAGCGCTGCGGTACTACGAGGAGCAGGGTCTGCTCACGTCGGAGCGGACCCCCAGGGGCCAGCGCACCTATCCCGAATCAGCCGTCGAACGGGTCCGGTTGATCCAACAGTTCTTCGCCGCCGGTGTGCCCAGCCGGACCATCCTGCAGCTGATGCCCTACGTCGACGCCGGACACGGATCGCGCGAGGCGTTCGCGCTGCTGGCCGTCGAACGTGACCGGATCACTGCCGCCATGGCCGACCTCGCCGCCGCCCGCGACGCCCTCGACCGCATGATCGACATCGCGAACCATCCGACCGCCGAACACTGTCCTGCGCTGCGTGAGCCGCCCTGGACGCCGCACCACCCCGGCGATGCGGCCACCCCGGCCGCCCCTGACCGTGACGCGCCGGGACGTCTCATGGTCGGCAACCAGACGACCGTCTCCGCCGGCCGGGCGACCTGACCTGTCACAGGTCGTTTCGTTACGGCTGGAGCAAGCCGGCAACAGAAGCCTAAAGCAACCGCAACCATCGATGGCTCATCCTTCCCTAGCCTGGGTGTCGCATCGAACCCGGTGCATCACAAGGGATACCGCGCACCGTCGTCCAAATTGGACTGTGTGCGGCATGCGCCGGCCGCTGCCACGGCCGGCCCAGGAAGGAGCAGCCACGTGAGGCTCACCCACCTCGCCACCCGCCGCCGGCTCGGTATTCTGGGCGCCGCCACGCTCGCGGGTGCACTACTCGCCACGGCCGGGGTCAACCCGGCGGCGGCCACGCCGGTCACCGGCACCATTCTCGGCGCCGACCTGCCGACCGCCGTCGCGGGCAGCTACATCGTCGTACTCAAGGACGGGCAGCAGCTCACCCGTGCCGGCGCGGAGCGTGTCACCACCCGGTACGGCGGTGGCCAGGTCGACCGGCTCTACGGGCGGACGGTCAACGGCTACTCCGCCACCCTCACCGAGCGGGCCGCCCGTCGGCTGGCGGCCGACCCGACCGTCGCCTACGTCGAGCAGAACCAGCGGGTACAGGCGCTGGCGACCCAGCCGAATCCGCCGTCCTGGGGTCTCGACCGCATCGACCAGCGGAACCTGCCGCTGAACCAGTCGTTCACCTACGGTCCGAGCAACGGGGTGCGGATCTACGTGGTCGACACCGGAGTCCGGATCAGCCACCAGGACTTCGGCGGCCGGGCGGTGCACGGCTACGACGCAGTCGACAACGACTACAACACCGACGACGGTAACGGGCACGGCACCTTCGTCGCCTCGGTCGCCGCCGGGAGCGCCTACGGGGTGGCCAAGAACGCCACCGTCGTCGGGGTCCGGGTGCTCAACAACAGCGGTTCCGGCACCACGGCCGGTGTCATCGCGGGTGTCGACTGGGTTACCGCGAATGCGACCCGGCCGGCGGTGGCCAACCTGAGCCTCGGCGGTGGCGCCAGCACCACCCTCGACGCTGCGGTCCGGCGATCCATCAACGCGGGCATCACCTACGCCATCGCCGCGGGCAACTCCGGTGTACCGGCCACCGGCACCTCACCGGCCCGGGTCACCGAGGCGCTGACCGTCGGGGCCACCGACCGCACCGACACCCGGCCGACCTGGTCCAACTACGGCACCGCGCTGGACCTGTTCGCCCCGGGTGTGTCGATCACCGCCGCGTGGCGGACCAGCAACACCGCCACGTACACCGGTAGCGGCACCTCGTTCGCCGCCCCGCACGTGGCCGGCGCCGCCGCGATCTACCTGCGGAACAACCCGTCGGCGTCGCCGGCGACCGTGAACGCGGCGATCGTCGCCGCCGCTACCCCGAACGTCGTCGTCAACCCCGGAGCCGGCTCACCCAACCGCCTGCTCTACATCGGCACCTTCGGGAGCTGATCGCGAGGCGACCGTCCGCGCCGTGACCCGGTGCGGACGGTCGTCCTGTCGCCAGAACCGCCCGCGGTCGACCGACGCGTGTGGGCCAGGAACCTGCACCTGCTGTGCCAACGGGGTGCGGTGGGCTCGGACGGGCGGGACATCCCGTCACCGCCTGGTGTCGGACGGCAGGGAGGCGCGGTCAGCGGCCTGCCGACCGGACTCCCAACCGTCGCGGCTGTCCACCCGGATGGCCCGGGACCGGACCGTGTCCGGGAAGACCCGCCGCATGGTCTCGCGGATCTGCTCGTCCCGCGCGGCGAGCACCGGAAGCAGGTCGCTCGCGTCGTTTCCGTCTCGCCGATCGCTGACCTGCGCCAACGCGACCTGCGCCGCGGCGGTCAGCCGTTCGTCGATCCGGTCGGCGAAAGCCACCAGGAACGACTGACGGTACGCCTTCAGCCGGCTCCGACCGGCCTTACCGCCCGGCGGCTCGGTCCGTGCCATCGCCTGGTGCGCCTGCACCAGCAGCGAGGTGTAGAGCAGGTCCACCGCGTCGATGTCGGTGTCGAACCCGAAGACGGTGCTGAACGCCAGTTCCGGCGACCAGACCGTGTGGCAGCGGTTCGCCTTGGCGACGGCGGCCAGCAGGGACGCCTTCTCCCCGTCGTGCGGGTGGTCCACGCCGATCCGGCGCGCGTACGGCACCACCGGTGACGCGTCACCGCTCCGCGCTGCCAGCAGCGCCTCGTCCAGGCTGTGCCGGGTGACCAGTTCCTGCGCTTTGGCGGTGTACGCCTGCGCCTCGGCCGGAAAGGTCGTCGACTCCGCCTTGGCCAGCAGGGCGCGTACCCGGTCCAGCAGCCGGGTGTCGATCCGGGACGATCCCGGCCCGGCGACGGGTGCGGCGGCGGACCCGGGCGGCGGGACGAGTACCTCGATCGGCGGGAGCGCGGCCAGGATGGCGAGCAGGCCCAACACCAGATCGAGTACGGCCACCCGGTCGAGCCGCCAGCGGGCCACGAGCGCGTCGACATACCTGGCGTCGTCCGCCCACCAGACCTGCGCCCCGAGGGCGTCCGCCTGCGCCAGCCACCGCCGGTCGACCGTGGTCCGGGGAAACCGTCGCAGGTACGCGGCGACCGCGTCGGTCACCAGGTCGGCCTGGCGCGGCAGGCCCCGCCGCGCGCCC
>NZ_SISL01000136.1:0-13377 GCF_004307965.1 Verrucosispora sp. SN26_14.1
AGATGTGCCTAAGAGCCCGCGTGCTGCTGCGGCCCGGCCAGGCCGTGCCGGACCGTGCCTGGTCGCCGGCACCACCGTCCGGGTACGGCTGGCTGCCGCTGTTGGCCGGTGTCGCGCTGGTCGAGGCGGTGACTCTGTTGGCGGAACTGGACGCCACCCTCAAGTGGCCCAACGACCTGCTGCTCGGGGACGCCAAGTGCGCCGGGATCCTCGCCGAGGCGGTGCCCGGACCGGGTCCGGAGGATCCGCCCGCGATCGTGCTCGGTGTCG
This sequence comes from Verrucosispora sp. SN26_14.1, assembly GCF_004307965.1. NCBI lineage: Bacteria > Bacillati > Actinomycetota > Actinomycetes > Micromonosporales > Micromonosporaceae > Micromonospora > Verrucosispora sp. SN26_14.1. The sequence continues at coordinate 271 of NZ_SISL01000136.1, forward strand.
GGTTGAACGTCACGCTGCGCGCCGACGAGCTACCGGAACATCCGACCGGACTGCCGGCCACCTCCCTGCAACTGGCCGGTGCGGTGGCCACCGACCGGGACCCCCTGCTGCGGGCCCTGCTCCGGGCGGTCGCCGACTGGTACGCCCGCTGGCGTGCCGCCGGTGGGGACGCGGCCGCCTGCGGCCTGCGGGACGCGTACCTGGCGGTGTGCGGGACCGTGGGCCGCGAGGTGCGGGCCTTCCTGCCCGACGGCACGGAGCTCACCGGCACCGCCACCGGGGTCGACCTCGACGGTCGGCTTCTGGTCACCACCGCCGCCGGGGAACGCTCCCTGGCCGCCGCCGACGTCCTCCACCTGCGCTGACCCCGGCCGGGCCGGATCGTCGGCGGGGTACGCCGCCGAGGTCGGCCGCGTGGCGGATGTGAGGGGGTGGCACTGGGGGGTTACGGTCTGCGCGTCCGTTCCTGCGAGGAGGTTTCCGTGGCGTTCCCCGAGGACGTGCTCACCGAAGACGAGCATGTCGTGCTGCACCTGCATCCGCACTGGAAGACCATGGTCCGTTCGGTCGTGGTGCTGGTGTTCGCCATCGCCGCGGTGGCGGTCGGTGTGCTGTTCCTGCCCGCCGGTGGGGGCGGCTCGATCACGCTCGCCGTGATCGGCGGCCTGGCGTTGCTGGCCGTACTGGTGCTGACCGTCTGGCCGTGGATCGGTTGGCGCACCACGCACTTCCTGTTCACCAACGAGCGGGTGGTGCTCCAGCACGGCGTCTTCTCCCGCGAGCGGCGGGACATCCCGCTCAGCCGGGTCAACGACCACTCCATGAACCAGCAGTTCGTCGGCCGGCTGCTCGGCTACGGCACGCTCACCATCGAGTCGGCCGGTGAACGCGGCCAGTCCGTGCTTCCCGACGTGCCGAAGGTGGACCGGGTGCAGACGAAGCTCTACGAGCTGGTCGAGGCCTTCCACGACAAGCACTCGCTCGGCGACGGCGAACTGCGCGAGATCCTCGCCGAACGGGACACCAAGGGTGGCGGCCTCTGAGGCTGCCCCACCCGGTCCACGACCGGACGGCATGGGAAACGCCCGTCGGCGAGTGCCGGCGGGCGTTTTCGTCGTCCGGGTCAGCGGCGCCGGAACCGGCGCGGCGCGGGAGCCGGCTGGAGTTGGGCGGCCAACTCCTCCTCCAGTTCCTTGTCCAGCCCCGCCAGCTCGGCCTGCGGGGCCGTCGGCGTCGGCCGGGGCTGCACCGCCAGCGGCGGCGGCACTGGTGGCGGAGTGGCCGGTGGCTCCTCCTCCTCCAGCTCCGTCATGGCCTCGGCGAGTTCGGCGACCGGGTCCATCCCGGCCATCGTGTCCCACTCGTCGCGGGGCAGCCCGGCCCAGGTGGTCTGGGTGGGCTCGACCGCCGGTGCGGGCTGGAAGACGAACGTGCGGTACGACCAGAAGCGGAAGAGTGTCGCCAGCAGCACACCGACCGTCTTGGCGACGTTCAGGGCCAGCAGGCCGGTGACGCCCAGCCCGTATTTGGCGGCTGCCAGCACGCCCAGCTCGATCAGCAGACCCACGCCGTTGAAGAGGAAGAACAGGGCGTATTCGCGCTGCATGGCCGACTTGGGCCGATCGCGATACGTCCAGTGTCGATTCATCAGATATGACGTGATCGTCGCCACCACGGTGGCCACGACCGTCGCCTTCAACTGCCCATCGACGAAGACGGTGAGTGCGAGCGCGTTGAACACGGCGTAGTTGATGACCGTGTTGACGCCGCCGACCAGGCCGAACTTGAGAGCCTCGTGGATGAACTTCTGCCAGCGCTCAGGCAGCAGACGGACGAGAGGCATGGGCAACACCTTAGGGCAGTGGGCGGGGTACGGCTGGCTTCGGACGGGACCGGCTGACTGTGACGGGACCAGGTGGCTCTGACGGGACCGGAGGCGGCAGGTCACGCGTCCCGGTCCGGGTCCGCTTCCGCACCGGTCGGGGTTCCCGCTTCGACGAAGACGAACCGTCGGTACGACCAGAAACGGAACAGCGTCCCGAGCCCGGTGCCGACGACGAAGCTGGCGATGTTGTCGGCCAGGCGGGTCTGGAAGATCTCCGGCCAGATGCTGCCCAGCCCGTACCTGCTGATGGCCAGGCACCCCACCGCGATGCCCAGGCCCACCGCGTTGAAGAAGAAGAACAGCGCGTACTCGCGGGCCGGGTTGGAGCGCTTGCGGTGCCGCCAGGTCCAGAACCGGTTGCCCAGGAAGGCGAAGGTCGCCGCGATCACCGTGGCGATGGTCTTGGCGGTGACCTGCTCGACGTTCTGCGGCCCGATCAGGTAGTTGAACAGGGCGAAGTCGATGACGAAGGCGATGCCGCCCACGGTCGCGAACTTGCTCATCTCCCGCACGAGGTGACCGAACCGGTCGACCAGGGAGTGGACCAGACCCGTGCGGGTCTGCGGGGAGCCTGGCTCCCCGGTCATTGTGGCGGCCACGAAGCGAGCGTACCGGTTGCCGGGGTCGCGATCGGGTAGCAACGGCCACCGGGGCCCGCCGGGGCGGTGGTACGGACAGGCACGAACGGAGCGTAACCGGGCGGCTGCGATTCGGTGTTGTTTCGCACTTCCGCTCACGAGGTCGAAAAGTGACCTGTGACTCTTTGGCGTAGCGCCGTTGACCTGAGGTCCGCCGCAGGATTTGCGTGAAACTGCGCGTGAAAGCGGGTAAAGGCTCGTGATGCCGCAGCGTGGCCGCACCTTGTGCAGTTCTTCACAACCAGTACCACTGACTGGGGCTGTACATCGGTTTACGCTGAGCCCAATCCCATGTTTCCACGAAGGCGACGCATCGCGGCGCCGAGACTCGTGCACTCCATAGACCGGTCAGCGTCGACCACAAGGAGATGTGTCATGGTTGCTCCGGCCACCGTCAGGGGAATCGATCAGGCCCCGACGTCCCACCCCAAACTTCTCGCCTGGGTCCGTGAGGTCGCTGAACTGACCACCCCTGAGCAAATCGTCTGGGTGGACGGCTCCGATCAGGAATGGCGTCGCCTCACCGACGAACTCGTCGATGCCGGCACGCTCATCCGGTTGAACCCCGAGAAGAAACCAAACTCGTTCTACGCCCGTACGGACCCGACGGATGTCGCGCGGGTCGAGGAGCGCACCTTCATCTGCTCCGCGGACGAAGCGGATGCCGGGCCCACCAACAACTGGATGGCCCCCGCTGAGATGAAGCGGACCATGACCCCGCTCTACCGCGGTTCGATGCGCGGACGGACGATGTACGTCATCCCGTTCGTCATGGGCCCGGTCGAGGCCGAGAAGCCCATGTTCGGTGTCGAGATCACCGACAGCCCGTACGTGGTCGCGTCCATGCGGATCATGACCCGGATGGGCGCCAGGATCCTGGAGGCGATGGGCGACGACGCGGACTTCGTCCGCGCGCTGCACTCGATCGGCGCGCCGCTCGCGCCGGGTCAGCAGGACGTCGCCTGGCCGTGCAACGAGACCAAGTACATCTCGCACTTCCCGGAGAGCCGGGAGATCTGGTCGTACGGCTCCGGGTACGGCGGCAACTCGCTGCTCGGCAAGAAGTGCTACTCGCTGCGGATCGCCAGCGTGATGGGGCGGGACGAGGGCTGGCTCGCCGAGCACATGCTGATCCTCAAGATCACCTCGCCGGAGGGTCGGGTCTACCACATCGCGGGTGCGTTCCCGTCCGCCTGTGGCAAGACCAACCTGGCCATGCTGGAGCCGACCATCCCGGGCTGGAAGGTCGAGACGATCGGCGACGACATCGCCTGGATGCGCTTCGGTCCGGACGGCCGGCTCTACGCGGTCAACCCCGAGTACGGGTTGTTCGGCGTCGCGCCCGGCACGGACTGGAAGACCAACGCCAACGCGATGCGGACGCTGGAGCAGGGCAACTCCGTCTTCACCAACGTCGCCCTGACCGACGACGGCGACATCTGGTGGGAGGGCCTCGGCGAGCCGCCGGCGCACCTGATCGACTGGAAGGGCAACGACTGGACGCCGGAGAGCGAGAACCTCTCCTCACACGCGAACAGCCGGTTCTGCACGCCGATCACCCAGTGCCCGATCCTCGCCGACGACTACTTCGACCCGAACGGCGTCCCGATCGACGCCATCCTGTTCGGTGGCCGGCGGCGGGACACCGTCCCGCTGGTGACCGAGGCGCGGGACTGGGTGCACGGCGTCTACATGGGGGCCACGCTCTCCTCGGAGACCACCGCCGCCGCCTCCGGTGCGGTCGGCGTGGTGCGGCGTGACCCGATGGCCATGCTGCCGTTCATCGGCTACCACGCCGGTGACTACTTCCGGCACTGGATCGAGATGGGCAAGGGCACCGACGGCGACGAGTCGAAGCTGCCCCGCGTCTACTACGTCAACTGGTTCCGCAAGGACCCGGAGGGCAACTTCCTCTGGCCCGGCTTCGGCGAGAACTCCCGCGTGCTCAAGTGGGTCATCGAGCGGATCGAGGGCCGCGCCGAGGCCGTGGAGACGCCGATCGGCATGGTCCCGACGCCGGACGCGCTCGACGTCGACGGCCTGGACATGACGCCGGAGGACGTCCGGATCGCGTTGAAGGTCGACCCGGCGGAGTGGCGCGACGAGTTGCCGCTGGTCACCGAGTGGTTCGAGAAGTTCGGCGACAAGCTGCCCGGTGTCCTCTGGGCGGAGCTGGACGCTCTGCGCGCCCGACTCGACGCGGAGCAACCGCAGCGCGGGGTGTGATCGACGCCGGATCCGGGCATCATCGGATCTCATGAGGACGGCCGCCGAGACCGAGGTCCGGCGGCCGTCCGCCGTCCGGGCGCTGACCGCACTGCTCGCCGTGACCGCTGCGGCCACCGTCGTGGTCGAGGTGCTCAACTGGTGGTACGCGCCGGAGCAGGGCTTCGGCCTGGCGGTGCGTACCGGTTGGGCGATGCTGCGCTCGTTCGGCTTCCTGCTGCTGATCGGCCACGTGCGCCGGGGCCGGGCGGTGGCCCGCCCGCTCGGCCTGATCCTGGCGATCACCACGGTCTTCGCGGTGGGCCGGCTGATCGTGCCCCGGCAGGGCGTGCCGTCCCTGCCGGGCCTGCTCGGCTTCGCCCTGCTCACCGCGCTCTGCGCGACCGTGGTCTGGCTGCTGTACCGGTCCCCGGCGATCGCCGGGCACCTGGTGCGACACCGGTCCCGGCTGGTGATCGACCGGTCCGGCATCTCCTGGCGGGAGACACCGCCGCGCCGGCCGGAGACGAACGCCTGGCTGCTGACCAGCCGGGTCGCCGCGTTCACCTACAGCCCGCTGATGCTGGTGCCCGCCCTGGTCGCCACCGCCGGGATCGTCGACGGTCGACTGATCGCCGTGCCGGCGGTGCTGTTCTGGCTGGGCGCCGGCATCGCGACCAGCTACCTGGTGCTGTTCTGCACGGCCTTCCTGCTGCGGGGCAAACGCTGGGCGGGCACCCTGCTCGTGGTGGTCAGCGTCGCCGTACTCGCGGTCGACCTGCCGCTGTGCTGGTGGCTGCTCGGCGTCGACGGTCTGGTCCGGGACGGCGCCCCACTGGTCGCCGCCGCCGTCCTCGCCGTCTACGGCGTGCGCCGGGCCGCCCGAGTCCCCACCCCGGCGTCCCCGGCCTGATCCCGCCGCGCGTCCGCACCCGACCACCTCCGCGCCCGGCGTGTCGGCGGGCCGGATGGGGGGTGTTGCTCGGGCCCTTTGCTCTGCTTCAACCGACGCAACAGAATTCATGCGTTTTCGGTGCGTGGGGTGAAGCAGAGCAAAGGGCGCTCCGGGGGTGACCGGCAACCCACGTGACAGCCCGTGGGAGAGGCGCGGCGACGGCGTGGTAGCGGCGTCGGCGCAGGTGGTGGGCGGGGTGCGGGGGCGGTACGGAAGGGCCACGGCGTGGTGTCGGCCACCGGCACCCGGATCCGGGTGGGGGCTCGCTACCCTGCAAGGTGATGACTCTGCGGAAAATTCTCTACTCCGTCTACGAGCGGCGGTTGACCGCCAAGCTCGCGGGCCGTCCCGTGCCCCAGCACGTGGGTGTGATGTGCGACGGCAACCGCAGGTGGGCCCGGGAGATGGGGCTCGTCGACCCCAACGACGGGCACCGGATGGGCGCCGAGCGCATCAAGGAGCTGCTGCGGTGGTGTGACGCCGCCGGCGTCGGGCACGTGACGCTCTGGCTGCTCTCCACCGACAACCTGTCGCGGCCGGCGGAGCAGCTCGACCCGCTGCTCCAGATCATCGAGGACCTGACGACCGAGCTGGCCGAGCAGGGCAACCCGTGGCGGCTGCGGATGGTCGGGGCACTGGACGTGCTCCCCGCGCAGCATGCCGCCGCGCTCAAGGCAGCCGAGGAGCGCACCCGGGAGCGCGGCGGCGGCGCCCAGGTCAACATCGCGGTCGGGTACGGCGGCCGGCGGGAGATCATCGACGCGGTGCGCTCACTGCTGCTGGAGCAGGCGGCCAACGGCGGCACGCTGGAGGACCTGGCCGGCTCGCTGGACGTCGACGACATCTCCGAGCACCTCTACACCCGGGGGCTGCCGGACCCGGATCTGATCATCCGGACCAGCGGCGAGCAGCGCATGTCGGGCTTCATGCTCTGGCAGTCGGCGCACTCGGAGTTCTATTTCTGCGAACTCAACTGGCCGGACTTCCGTCGCGTCGACTTCCTCCGCGCCCTGCGCTCGTACGCCACCCGCCAGCGCCGCTACGGCGTCTGACCGTCGCATCGGCCTGAGGCGACACCGCCGTACCGCCTCAGGTGAGGTGGTGCGTGGCCTCGGTGAGGAAGTCGCCCAGCGCGGCGGGGGAGTCGATGGTGAGGTCGGCGGCCTCGGCGACCTCGTCACCGGTCTCCGGGTTGGCCACCGCGACGCAGACGCCCAGGAAGTCGGGGTCGGCGGCGGCGCGGGCCCGCAACGCGGCGAAGGCCTTGATGTCGGAGACGTCGTCGCCGAAATACCAGGCACCGCCGACGCCCTGCACCAGCTCGCCGATCACCATGCCCTTGTCCCGGTCGACCGGCGGCTTGACCTCCAGCACCATCCGCCCGACCTGCAACCGCAGGCCGAGGCGCTCGGCCTGCGCGCGACCCCACTCCTCGATGGTGGCGGCCAACTGCGGGGCGGTACGCCAGTGCAGCGCCACGGAGAGCCGCTTGTACTCGACGAGGGCACCCGGCGGCAGCTCGGCACGGGCCAGGTCGGCGAGTTCGGCCATGGTCGGCACCCAGGGCAGCGCGGCCGGCTCGGTGACGGTCTCGCCGCCCGAGTGGCTGTGCTCCAGGCCGTAGAGCCCGTAGAGGTCGACGCCGGTGAGCCCGCCGAAGTGCTCGCGCAGGAACTCCACCGGACGCGCGGAGACGATTGCGATCCGCCGGACGACCGGGGCGAGTGTCTCGATCGCGGCCAGCACCTTCGGCGCGGGTTGCACCTGCGTGGGATCGTCGGCCACTGGCGCGAGTGTGCCGTCGAAGTCGAAGAAGAGGATGGTCTCGGCTGCCCGGTCGGCGGTTGTCTGCCAGGCCTGGTCGGCGTTCAACGGGGTCTTCGGCGGCTGGTTGCCCAGATTCAACGGCGGCACGCGCGTCAGCGTACCCCGGCTTCGGCCGGTCATTCCTGGCGTGGAGCCGGCGCGGTCGTCGGGCGGGGTCAGCGTTCGGCGCGCGGGGTCAGCGTTCGGCGGCTCCCCGGCCCCGACGTACGAAGGGCACCACGGCCGCTTCCTGGCCGTGGCTGAGCAGGTAGCCCTCCACGAAACCGGTGTTCCGGTCGCCGGTGTGGGCCTCGATGTCCCGGAGCCGCTCGACCAGGAACTCGGTGAGCGCGGTGAGCCGGTCGTCGAGCCGGTCGTGCAGCTCGGCGAGGACGGCCAGGACGATCGCGGTGGCCGCGGTGGTGAGCGCGAGAAGGTTCACGAGCAGGGGAAGCTGCCCGCCGTTCAGAGCCAGGGTGACCGCGTTCCCGGTGACGCAGAGCGTCAACGAGACCGTCGCGACCACGACCGCCATCCATTTCAGGGTCATGACAGACCCCCTTCTGTCCCGCAGGGCTGGGTTCGGCCTTGTCCCGTCCCCCCGCCGACGACGAGCCCAAGCAGTACGAATACGGACGCTAGCGCGCCCGTTCCGACCCCGTAGCGAAACGAATGAGGCTGACCTGCCGTTCTTTCGCCATCTGAGGAACTAACTGGCGGCGTCGCCTCGTTTTCGGACACCGGCCGGCAGGGTCGGGCGATATGCGAGATAACGAATGGTTTCTCTAATGTGGAACTTCTCCGCGTCGGAGACCTCCGGGTCGACCAGTCGACGCAGGAGCGCCTCGACGTCGGGGTCCATCGGCGGTGGCGGCGGGGCGGACCGGCGCGACGCCGTACGGTCCCAGCCGAGCGCCGCGAAGGCCGCAGCCGGGTCGAGCCCGAGCCCCTCGCAGAACGCGACCACCCGTTCCGCCTCCGGGTCGCTGGCCCAGTCGCCGCGGACCCAGCGGTTGATGGTCTGGCGTGAGACGCCGGTGCGTCGGGAGACCTCGGTGCCGCTCCACGCCCGGGTGGCCCGGGCCTCATCGATGGCGCGTCGGACGAAGGTGGCGAAGGCGATCTTCCGCGCGTTGGCCGTCTCGGTCACGTGGTGACCGTACGGCGAATGCGCCTCATGAGAAGTCCCGGGCACGCCTTTGTCACGCTTGCGTGACGCTGATCCTGGCCTGGCAATTCGGGATGAAGTGCTGTTCTTGAGGGGTGTCACCTGGGCAGGATAGATGTCCGTGGGGGTCGAGGCAAACAAACGAAAAGCTGATACTGTCACGCCCATGGGACAACCTACGGTGTGTCACGTGAATGAGACGATAGGTGCTCAGCTGCGTCACGCGCTCGGTGCAAGGGGGGAGTGGTGACCGAACTCGCGACCCGTGCCCAGGCATTCGGTCTGATCGCGGAGGGCGTCGCCGCCGGCCTGATCGCGCCGTGGCGGCTCTATCTCGCCCGGGGCTGTCGCTACCTGTCGCTGTCCGTCGGTGACCGGGCCGAGTGGAACGCCTGGCGTACCCACCTCGGCTGCCCGGAACTCAGCGTCCGGGTCTACGACGCCGGCGGGGAGATCCGCCGCTCCTCGGTGGCCGAGGTGGTGGTGGACGGCTGCCGGATCAGCGTCGAGCTGGTCGAGGAGATCGGCACCGACGATCTCGACCGGTTGCTGATCGCCGACCCCACCACGGTCGAACCGGAGGAGAAATGACGATCGGGCGAGGAACCGGGGCCGCCGGATGAGCCCGTTCCTCGCGATCTTCCTCGTCCTGGTGCTGGCCGCCACGAGCTATGCCGCCGGTCGGCTGCACGGGCAGCTCAGCTACCGGATCGGCTACCGCTTCGGCTACCGCCAGGGGTACTTCGACGGTGACCGGGGAGCGTGGAACCGGCGTCGTCGGGACGCGCAGGCGGCCATCGCCACCGCACTCGCGGTGACCGCGCCCGCCAAGCGGGTCTCCGCCGGGGTGGTCCGACCCGGCACCACGTACACCGGATCGTCGTTCACGGAGCCGGCCGCCTCGGTCGTGGGGCGGCACCCGACCAGCACCCTGGTCCGGCGGACCGGCTGAGTCCGGTGACGGTGGGTCCACCGGCCGGGATGCGCGCAGGGGGCATGCATCCCGGCCGGTCCGCCGCCTGATCCGCCGGTGGCACCAGCAGTTAACGAAAGGCCACTAGCCGGGACGGGTGCGGGCGGCTAGCGTCTAGGCATGGCGCGGGATTGTCCCGAGCCAGCCGGCCCGCCCGGCCTGCGACCTCGCACACGGGGCCCGCATCCGACCCCGTGTCAGCCGGGCACCGGAGGAGGCGGACCGCGGGTGGCCGGGTGCCCATCCGCCGGAGCAGGCCTGTGACGACTCGCCGTACTACCCCCGGTGCCGACCAGAGCCCGGCCTCGACTGCCACGACTCGCCGCACCACCCGTAGCCGCCGGACCGCCGCGGCCGGGTCGGCGGACACCAGGGAGCCCCGACCAGCGGGCCAATCCTTCGTCCTGGACACCTCCGTGCTACTCAGCGACCCGGCGGCGTTCCACCGCTTCGCCGAGCACGAGGTGGTGCTGCCGCTGGTGGTGATCTCCGAGCTGGAGGGCAAACGACACCATCCCGAGCTGGGCTGGTTCGCCCGACAGTCGCTGCGCACGCTGGACGAGTTGCGGGTACGCCACGGCCGGCTGGACCGGCCGATACCCGCCAACGACGTCGGCGGCACGCTGCGGGTGGAGCTGAACCACACCGACGACGGGGTGCTGCCGCCCGGTTTCCGCAACGAGTCCAACGACGCCCGGATCCTCTCCGTCGCGTTGAACCTCGCCGCCGAGGGGCGGGAGGTGACACTGGTCAGCAAGGACATGCCGTTGCGGGTCAAGGCCGCCTCGGTCGGGCTGCGGGCCGACGAGTACCGGCACGGCCAGGCGAGCGACCCGACCTGGACCGGGATGGCGGAGCTGGAGTTGGGCGAGGAGGACATCTCCCGGCTCTACGGCGGCGAGACCATCGACGTGGACGCCGCCGCCGGCCTGCCCTGCCACACCGGTCTGGTGCTGCACTCCGCCCGGGGCTCGGCGCTCGCCCGGGTGTTGCCGGACAAGACCGTACGGCTGGTGCGCGGCGACCGGGAGGCGTTCGGGGTGCACGGGCGCTCGGCGGAGCAGCGGATCGCCTTGGACCTGTTGCTCGACGAGTCGATCGGCATCGTCTCGCTCGGCGGCCGGGCCGGCACCGGCAAGTCCGCGCTGGCGCTCTGCGCCGGGTTGGAGGCGGTGATGGAGCGTCGCCGGCACAAGAAGGTGATCGTCTTCCGCCCCCTGTACGCCGTCGGCGGCCAGGAACTGGGCTACCTGCCGGGGTCGGAGTCGGAGAAGATGTCGCCCTGGGCGCAGGCGGTCTTCGACACGCTCGGCGCGGTGGTGCACGAGAACGTCCTGGAGGAGGTCACCTCCCGGGGGCTGCTCGAGGTGCTGCCGCTGACCCACATCCGGGGTCGGAGCCTGCACGACGCGTTCGTCATCGTGGACGAGGCGCAGTCGTTGGAGCGGGGCGTCCTGTTGACCGTGCTGTCCCGGATCGGCCAGGGCTCCCGGGTGGTGCTGACGCACGACGTCGCGCAGCGGGACAACCTGCGGGTGGGTCGGCACGACGGCGTCACCGCCGTGATCGAGGCACTCAAGGGTCATCACCTGTTCGCGCACGTCACGCTCAGCCGATCGGAGCGATCTCCGATCGCCGCCATGGTGACCGACCTGTTGGAGGATGTCCCCCAATGATGCCCGCTTAGGGCGTTTTAGAGCTGTTATTTGCCGTGACCCATGTCACAATCGAGGCTGGCGGTTTCCCATCAGCCTCACCGTGCGCGATGGTGTCCAGCGGGCGCCCACGCACCTGACGCATCGTTGGTGATCGTTCGTCACTCCACGAGGGGGTCGGCCGATTCGCCGGGAAGCGGACGGGGTGCGTCTTCGGCCACCGGCCTCACCGGTGGCGGGCGCTCGCGGCACGCCTCGGCCCGGTATGGCCGTGGTCACGCCGCGTCCCTGACCCCGACGAAGGGATCACCACGTGAGTCGGCCATGGAGCCGGTTCACCGCCCGCGCCACAGCCGTAGCGCTGCTGAGCATGGGCGTGGCCGGCGGTTTCTACCTCAGCGAGGACCGCCAGTCTCAGCGCCAGGGCCCAGGCGCGCAGGTGGCCGGAAGTGTCACCGAGATCGACGTCGAGTACCGACAGGAGTCGCAGCGGGTCTCCCGTCAGGTTCGCGCCGCTCGGGAACAGGCCACCGAGACCAGGAAGCGGGCCCGTGCCGCCGCCGAGAAGGCCCGCAAGGCCGAAGAGGCAGCGCGCAAGAAGAAGGCCGAGCAGGAGCGGAGGGCCCGAGAAGAGGCCGCGGCGCGTGCCGCCTCCCGGCCGTACGACGGCCCGATCCCCGCCTCCTGCGCGGAGTACGGCGGCAACCGCAAGATCGGTTGCGCCATGATGATCGACGCAGGATTCAATATCGACCAGTTCCCCTGCCTCGACAAGCTGTGGAACAAGGAGAGCGGCTGGAACCACAAGGCCCGCAACCCCTCCTCCGGCGCCTACGGCATCCCACAGGCGTACCCGGGCAACAAGATGGCCTCGGTCGGCGCCGACTGGCAGACCAACCCGGCCACCCAGATCACCTGGGGGCTCGGTTACATCAAGGGCCGGTACAGCAATCCCTGCGGCGCGTGGGCGAAGTCGCAGAGTTCGGGCTACTACTGAGTCCCACCTGAGCACCTTGACGACGGCGGTACGCGGCACTCGCGTACCGCCGTCTTCGTCCCCGGTGGTGGGCGAAAAGTGGCGGCTGCCCGCGATTGCTGATAGCTCTTGACGGGTGACCCTGCAGCCCGGAAGCGGCGACCCCCACCGGTTCGGCACCGATGCGTTCTACGCCTCCATCGGCCGGGCCTTCGTCGCCATGTGCGCGGTGGTGCCGGTCCTCTTCCTGATCGAGGGTCTCGACCAGTGGCTCGGCGCCGGCTTCGACGCCGCCGCCGGCATCATCCCGCAGCGCATCGACGGGCTGGACGGCGTCTTCTTCTCACCGTTCCTGCACCACGGCTTCGACCACCTCTACAGCAACAGCATCCCGCTGATCCTGCTCGGCACCTTCGTGCTGGCCGCGGGCGCCCGCCGGTTCCTCTGGTCGACCCTGGTGATCGTGCTGGTCAGCGGGCTGGGTGTGTGGTTCACCGGCTCGCCCAACACGATCGTGGTGGGCGCCAGCGGTGTCATCTTCGGCTACCTCGGCATCCTGCTGACCCGGGGCATCTTCGAGCGGAGCTGGTGGAACTTCGCCGTCTTCCTGTTGGTCGGCCTCCTCTACGGCGGCCAGTTGGTCGGCGTCCTGCCCACCGACGAGCGGATCTCCTGGCAGGGACACCTGTTCGGGCTGCTCGGCGGCATCGTGGCCGCGATCATCTTCCGGCGTCGCCGGACCGACCTCGACGGGCCGTACCGCTCCGAGTCCCCGATGACGATGCCCTGACCCCGTCGCCGTCACGCCGCCGGGCCCGAGCGGCCGCGCCGATCCGGCCACCGAGC
>NZ_SISL01000137.1:0-13365 GCF_004307965.1 Verrucosispora sp. SN26_14.1
CCCGGCATCGCCGCCGCGCCGCCCACCGTGGCCGCCCGGCCCGCTGAACCCGCCCGGTCCGCGTCGACGGCACACCGGGCGACCGGTCCGGCCCGGTGCCGGCTCGGTCGGTGGGCGGTCGTCCCGACGGCCGTGGTGGGACTGGTCGCGGGGCTGGGCGGGTGCGGGCGGAACGCGCCGACGCCCGAGCCGTCCCGCACGCCACCGCCGGCGTCGGCACCGGCGCGGCCGGGCCTGGTGGTCCTGTCCGACCTGGACGGACGCATCCTCACCGACATCCGCTACGCCACCGCGCACAACTTCGTCGGTCGCCCGGTCGACGGCTACCAGGAGCCGCTCTGCCTGCTCACCGCGGCGGCCGCGCGGGCGTTGCGCCGGGTGCAGGACGCCGCCCTGGCCACCGGTCACCGCCTCAAGGTGTACGACTGCTATCGCCCGCAGCGTGCCGTGGACGACTTCGTGGCCTGGGGCGCCGACCCGGGGCGGCAGGAGACCAAGGCGGAATTCTATCCCCGGGTGGCCAAGTCCGCGCTGTTCGACCGGGGCTACCTCGGTGCCCCCACGTCGCACAGCCGGGGCAGCACGGTCGACCTCACGCTGGTCGAGGAGCCGCGGCCCGAACGGTCCGGGCCCGCCCCGGGTCGGCCCCCGGCCGCCTGCACCGACCCGTACGGCCGGCGCTTCACCGACGGCAGCGTGGACATGGGGACGGGCTTCGACTGCTTCGACCCGCTGTCGCACACCGACTCGACGGCGGTCGGCGCCACCGCACAGGCGAACCGGCGGTTGTTGCGGGACCTGATGACCGACGGCGGTTTCGTCGGTTACGACCGGGAGTGGTGGCACTTCCGCTACCGCGACGAGCCCTGGCCGGACACCTACTTCGACCTGCCGGTCACCCGCTCGTCGGCGGACTGAGCGGGGCGAGGTCGCGCAGCGCCTCGGCGGTGGCCGGGTCGGCGGGGAAGAACGCCTCCACGGCCAGCCCGGAGACCGTCACGTCCAGCGGCGTGCCGAAGAGCGTCGTGGTGCTGAAGAACGAGAGTTCGCCGTCGTCGTGCCGGAAACGCAGCGGGACGGCGACCCGTGCGGCGAGGTCACCGACCGGCTCGGCGGGTCCCTCGCCGCCGGGGTAGCCGCGCAGCTCGTCGTGCAGCGCGGTCAGCACCGGGTCGCTGGTCGTCTGGGCCTGGTGGCGTAGTCGCCTGAGCAGATGGGCGCGCCACTGCGCGAGGTTGAGGATGCGCGGTGCCATGCCGTCGGGGTGCAGGCTGAGCCGCAACACGTTGACCGGCGGGGTGAGCAGGTCGGGATGGGCGTCGGCGGTGAACAGGTCGATCGTGGGGTTGGCCTCGAGGAGGTGCCAGTGCCGGTCGACGAGCACGGCCGGGTACGGGTGGTGCCCGTCGAGGATCCGGCGGACGGCGGTGCGGACCGGGGCCAGTTCCGGGTCGGCCAGGTCGTGCGCGGGAAAGGCGGGCGCGTACCCGCCGGCCAGCAGCATCACGTTGCGGGCGGCCAGCGGCAGGTCGAGCTGCTCACCGAGCCGCATGAGCAACTCCCGGCTCGGTCGGGAGCGGCCGGTCTCCACGAAGCTCAGGTGCCGGGTCGAGACTCCCGCCTCGATCGACAGGTCGAGCTGGCTCAGCCCGCGTACCCGCCGCCAGTCGCGCAGCAGCGTGCCGACCGGACGGCTCGGCGAGGTCACAGTGGTCACCTCGCCGACCCTAGTGAGGGCTGGTCGCCCGAACCATTACCCACGAGGTAATCGACACCGTGCGCGGCGGCCGGGAAACATCGGTCCCGGCACCGAGAGTCGGGCCGTGTGTGTGGCGACGAGGAGACGGGGATGGCTGTCGAGTTCGACGAGCTGGTCGAGCGGTACCTGGCGATCTGGAACGAGACCGACCCGGCACGGCGACGCCGGGAGATCGACGACCTGTTCGCCGCCGAGGGGCGTTACGTCGACCCGCTGGTGGTCGCGGAGGGGCGCGACGCCGTCGACGCGACGATCGCGGCGGTGCAGGACCGGTTCCCCGGGATGTCGTTCCGCGCGGTGGGTCCGGTCGACGGCCACCACCAGCAGGTCCGCTTCGCCTGGGAACTCGGCCCCGAGGGGGTCGAGGCGCCGATCGCCGGTTTCGACGTGGCGACCGTCGACGACGACGGACGCCTGACCCAGGTGCTGGGGTTCCTGGACCGCGTCCCGGTGGAATAGCTCCCGGACCGGCGACGGCCGGTCCGGAGTGGACGGGGGATGTCGCACCGGTGGGGGCACGCCGGTGCGACATCGCGCTCCGCAAAGGCCGGGCGGTCCGACCCACGGCGTCCCGTACGCTGTGGGCCATGACTGCCGTACGTCGATGTCGCCGTGACGCACGGTGGCCGGCCTCGCCGGTCCCAGACCTCCCGTCGGGGTCGGTCGCCGGGTGACTGTCACGCGTGTGCCGGTCCAGCGGGGTGGGCCGGTGGAGCTGCCGCCCGAATCCCGGCTCGCCCGCGCCTGCCACGAGATCGCCGCCTCGCGGTCGTTCGAGGTCACCATCGTCGCGGTGATCCTCGCCAACGGGGTGGTGCTCGGTCTGGAGACCTATCCCGATCTCGGCACGGCGGGCACCGCGCTGCACGGCGTCGAGTGGTTCTTCCGGACGGTCTTCGTGATCGAGATCGCCATCCGGCTGCTGGCCTACGGTCGCCGCCCGCAGGACTTCTTCCGGCACGGCTGGAACGTCTTCGACTTCCTGGTGATCGCGGCGATCTTCGTCCCGGGCCTGCATGGCGACTCGGCGCTGTTGCGGGTCGTCCGGGTGTTGCGGATGGTGCGGCTGGTGCGGTTCTCGCCCGGCCTGCGCATGATCGTCGCGGCGTTGTGGCGCAGCCTGCCCGGTATCGGCGGGTTTCTCGCGCTGGCGATGGTGACGCTCTACGTGTACGGCATGGCCGGATGGTTGATCTTCAAGGACGTCTACCCGGAGGAATACGGGGACATCGGGCGGTCGTTGTTGACACTGTTCGTGTTGCTCTCGTTGGAGACCCTGCCGGACCTGATCGAGCAGGGCATGGAGTTCTCGCCGTGGACCGTGCTCTACTACGTGAGCTTCGTGGTGATCACCGTCAACCTGCTGCTCAACATCCTCATCGCGGTCTTCGTCAACTCGATGGAGGAGGCGCGGCG
The DNA here is from genome assembly GCF_004307965.1 of Verrucosispora sp. SN26_14.1. Classification (NCBI taxonomy): domain Bacteria; kingdom Bacillati; phylum Actinomycetota; class Actinomycetes; order Micromonosporales; family Micromonosporaceae; genus Micromonospora; species Verrucosispora sp. SN26_14.1. The sequence goes on from NZ_SISL01000137.1 coordinate 3,176, forward strand.
GTTGGAGATGACCGAGGGGCTCGCCCCCGGCTACGACCAGGACGGTGACGGGGTGCCCGACGAGTTGGACCGGATCGCGATCAGCCAACGGCTGGACGACCTGCGCACTCTCATCGTCGAGTTGGAACGAGAACTTCGTATCGACCGGGATGACGGGCGACTCCGACGTGCGGGACGGGACTGAACGTCCGTTAAGGTGTGATCGGATCTCCTGGTGGGCCGCAGGTTTCACGCATGGGTCGGGTTGTGAACCGCACGTGAACTCGCACACGAGCCGGGGCGGTCTGTCAGGGTGACACACCTTTGATCCGGATCACGGCAGATGCGGATTGCGGTCCTTACCGGATAGGGTCGTCACACCGACGAATGATCTCTGGGGAGGGTGTGTGCTGGTACTGGTGGCGGTCCATGCGCTGACAGCTGTGATCGCCCCGGCGCTGGTGCGGACCTGGGGACGGCACGCCCTCTACCTGGTGGCACTGGTGCCTGGCGCGACGCTGGTGTGGGCGTTGACTCACACGAGCGGGGTCCGCTCCGGTGAGCCGGTGGTGGAGACCGTCTCCTGGGTGCCGCAGTTGGGGCTGGAACTCGCGCTACGGATGGGCACGCTGTCCTGGCTGATGGTCATCCTGGTCGGTGGGGTGGGCGCGTTGGTGCTGGCGTACAGCGCCCGCTACTTCCGCTCCGACGACCCGAGCCTGGGACGCTTCGCCGCCGTGTTCGTCGCCTTCGCCGGCGCGATGCTCGGCCTGGTCGTCTCCGACGACCTGCTGCTGCTCTACGTGTTCTGGGAGCTGACCACGGTCTTCTCCTACCTGCTGATCGGCTACGACCCCGCCAAGCGGGCCAGCCGACGGGCGGCCATGCAGGCGCTGCTGGTGACGACGCTGGGCGGCCTGGCGATGCTCGCCGGTTTCGTCATGCTCGGTCAGCACGCCGGCACCTACCGGTGGTCCGAGATCGCCGAGAACCTGCCCGGCGGCGGCTACCTCGCGGTGGCGGTGGTGCTGGTCCTGCTGGGCGCACTGAGCAAGTCGGCGATCTTCCCGTTCAGCTTCTGGCTGCCCGGCGCGATGGCGGCACCCACGCCGGTCAGCGCATACCTGCACGCCGCAGCGATGGTCAAAGCCGGTGTGTTCCTGGTCGCCCTGATGGGCCCGGCGGTCGCCGATGCCGGACCGTGGCGCCCGGTGCTCCTGGTCGCCGGTCTACTCACGATGTTCTTCGGCGGCTGGGCCGCGTTGCGCCAGACCGATCTCAAACTGCTGCTGGCCTACGGCACGGTCAGCCAGCTCGGCCTGCTGATGGTGATCCTCGGTGGCGGCACCCGGGACACCGCGCTGGCCGGAGTGGCGATGGTGCTGGCCCACGCCCTGTTCAAAGCGACCCTGTTCCTCACCGTCGGCGTCGTCGACCACATCACCGGCACCCGTGACCTGCGCGAACTCAGCGGACTCCGGCGCCGCGCACCCGCCCTGGCCGTGGTCGCCGGTCTCGCGGCCGCGTCGATGGCCGGCCTGCCCCCGATGGCCGGGTTCGTGGCCAAGGAGGCGGCGGTCGAGGCGCTGCTGCACGGCGGCACCGCGAACCTGGTCGTCCTCGCCGGGGTGATCCTCGGTTCGGTGCTGACCGTGGCGTACACCCTGCGGTTCATGTGGGGTGCCTTCGCCGACAAGCCCGACACCCCGGACACCGAGTCCACGCCGGTGTCCTGGTCGCTGCTCGCCCCGGCCGCCGTGCTGGCGGTCGCCGGTGTCACCGCCGGCCTGTTCGCCCCGGCGGTGGACCGCCTGCTCGCCCCGTACGCCGACCTCTACCGCTCCGCCGAGCCCGGCTACCACCTGGCGCTCTGGCACGGCCTGACCCCGGCGCTGGGTCTGTCGGTGCTGGCCATCGCCGCCGGCGCCGGCCTGTTCCACCTGATGCGGCGGGAACGGGTACGCGCGACGCTGCGCCTGCCGTTCGACGGCGCCAGCGTCTACAAGAAGGCCATCAGCGGCATCGACCGCCTGGCGGTCGAGCTGACCGGTGCCACCCAGCGTGGTTCGTTGCCGTTCTATCTCGGCGTGATCCTGGTGGTGCTGGTCGTCCTGCCCGGCGGCACCCTGATCGCCGGGAGCCCCTGGCCGCAGCGCTTCCACCTGTGGGACACGCCGTTGCAGGGGGTCGCCGCCGCCGTCGTCGTGGTCGCCGCCGTGATGGCCGCCCGCGCGCTGCGCCGGCTCACCGCGATGATCCTGGTCGGTGTCGCCGGCTACGGCATCGCGCTGTTGTTCGTCCTGCACGGTGCGCCCGACCTGGCGTTGACCCAGTTCCTGGTGGAGACCGTCACGATCGTGATGTTCGTGCTGGTGCTGCGCCGTCTGCCGGTGAAGTTCTCGGAACGGCCGATCCGTGCCAGCCGCCGGGGACGTGTCGTGCTCGGCATCGCCGTCGGTGCCGTCACCGCCGGCATGGCGTACGTCGCGACCGGCGCCCGCCAGGCCGTCCCCATCTCGGTGGACTTCCCCGACGAGGCGGTCTCCTACGGCGGCGGCAAGAACGTGGTCAACGTGACCCTGGTCGACATCCGGGCCTGGGACACCATGGGTGAGATCGCGGTGCTCGTGGTGGCCGCCACCGGCGTCGCGAGCCTGATCTTCCGTCATGCCCGGGACCTGGACCGGCGCGGTCAGATCCCCGGTGGGGACCCGACCGAGTCGACCCGGCCCCGCTGGCTGACCACGGGTGCCACCGCGCGTTCCCAGTCGGTCATCCTCCAGGTGGTCACCCGACTGCTGTTCCACGCCATCCTGCTGTTCTCCATCTACCTGCTGTTCAGCGGCCACAACGCCCCGGGCGGCGGTTTCGCCGCCGGTCTGGTCGCCGGCCTCGCCCTGGCCGTGCGCTACCTGGCCGGTGGGCGTACCGAGCTCAACGGCGCGGCACCGGTCGACGCCGGTGCGGTCCTCGGCGCCGGACTCTTCGTCGCGGTCGGCACGGGCGTGGCCGCGATGCTGCTCGGTGGGGAGTTCCTCCAGACCGCCCTGCTCGACTTCTATCTGCCGGTGCTGGGGCACATCCACTTCGTCACCTCGGCCTTCTTCGACGTCGGTGTCTTCCTGATCGTCGTCGGGCTGGTGCTGGACATCCTGCGCAGCCTGGGTGCCGAGATGGACCGCCAACACGAGACCGAGGACGCCGAGATCCGCGAGAAGGAGCTGGTGTGACACCCAACCTCACCTACGTCATCGTGGTGGGCGTCCTCGTCGCCGCGGGCGTGACGTTGCTGCTGGAGCGCAGCCTGACCCGGGTGCTGATGGGCGTCATCCTGCTCGGCAACGGCGCCAACATGCTGCTGCTCACCGGCGGGCGCGCCGGCACCGCGCCGATCGTCGGCGACAGCCCGCAGGAGGAGATGAGCGATCCGTTGCCGCAGGCGATGATCCTCACCGCCATCGTCATCACCCTGGGCATGACCGCCTTCCTGCTCGCCCTGGCCTACCGGAGTTGGCACCTCAACGGGCACGACGAGGTGCAGGACGACGTCGAGGACCGCCGGATCATGGATCTCGCGGAACGCGACGAGGGTCCGGGCGATGCCGACGCCGGCACCGGTGACGACGATGACGACGACGACGCGAACACCGAGACGGAGCGGTCCCGGACCGCCTCGGTCGACGCGGGGAGGGCCGGATGACCTACCTCGTTCCGCTGCCGGTGGTGATGCCGCTGCTCGGCGCGGCAATCACGCTGCTGCTGTTGGGCCGTCCACGTGCCCAGCGGTGGGTCAGCCTCACCGTGCTCACCGCCACCGTCGCGGTCGCCGCGATGCTGCTGGTCCGCTCCAGCATCGACGGTCCGCTCGTGGTGGAGGTCGGCGGCTGGGTCGCCCCGATGGGCATCGTGCTGGTCGCCGACCAGCTCGCCGCGCTGATGCTGGTGGTCTCCGCCTCGGTCACCCTCTGCGTGCTGGTCTACAGCATCGGGCAGGGTATGGCCGACGGCAACGAGGAGACGCCGCTGTCGGTCTACCACCCGACCTATCTGGTGCTGACCGCCGGTGTGTGCAACGCGTTCCTCTCCGGTGACCTGTTCAACCTCTACGTCGGATTCGAGATCCTGCTGGTCGCCAGCTACGTGCTGCTGACCCTGGGCAGCACCGAGACCCGGATCCGGGCCGGCACCACGTACGTCGTGGTCAGCCTGCTCTCCTCGGTGATCTTCCTGGTCGCCATCGGCCTGGTGTACTCCTCGACCGGTACGCTCAACCTGGCCCAGCTCGTGGACCGGCTGGACGCGCTGCCCGACGACATGCGCCTGCTGTTGCAGGGCATGCTGCTGCTCGCCTTCGGCATCAAGGCGGCGGTGTTCCCGCTGTCGGCCTGGCTGCCGGACAGCTATCCGACCGCCCCGGCCCCGGTCACCGCGGTCTTCGCCGGCCTGCTGACCAAGGTCGGTGTGTACGCGATCATCCGGACCGAGACGCTGCTGTTCCCCGGTGGCCGTACGGCCACCCTGCTCCTGGTGGTAGCGGTGTTGACCATGCTGGTCGGCATCCTCGGTGCGGTGGCGCAGTCCGACATCAAGCGGTTGTTGTCGTTCACCCTGATCAGCCACATCGGGTACATGCTGTTCGGCGTGGGGCTCACCTCGTCGCTGGGCCTCTCCGCGGCGATCTTCTACGTGGTGCACCACATCACCATCCAGACGACCCTGTTCCTCGCCGCCGGCCTCGTCGAACGTCGCGGCGGCAGCACCGCCATGGACCGCCTCGGCGGCCTGGCACGACTGTCGCCGGTGTTGGCCATCCTCTTCTTCGTGCCCGCGTTGAATCTCGCCGGCATCCCACCGTTCTCCGGTTTCCTCGGCAAGGTCGGCCTGGTGCAGGCGGGTATCGCCGACGGCGGCGTGCTGGCCTGGATCCTGGTCGCCGGCGGTCTGGTGACCAGCCTGCTCACCCTCTACGCGGTCGCCCGGGTCTGGAACCTCGCGTTCTGGCGGGCACCGCACCCGGACATGCCGGACGCCGGTGACGCCGACCGGGCCTCCCGCACCGAGGGTGCGATCCAGCCGCAGGTGAACACCACCGGCCAGAGCGGCGCCGTGCTGCCCGGTCTGATGATCGCGCCGACCGTCGCCCTGGTGGCGCTCGGGCTGGCGCTGACCGTGGTGGCCGGTCCGCTCTTCGACCTCAGCACCGACGCCGCCGACGACCTGCTGCGGCGGACACCCTACGTCGAGGCCGTCTTCCCAGGGGGTACGCCGTGAGCCCCGACCAGATGACCCCAGCCCCGCCGACCGACTCGCCGAACCCGCCACTGACCCGGGCGGCGCGACGCCGCAACCGCATCATCGCGGTGACCGTGCTGGTCGTCGTCTGGGTGCTCCTCTGGGGCCACTTCACTGTGGCGAACATCCTCAGCGGACTGGTGGTGGCCGCCATCGTCATCGCGGTCTTCCCACTGCCGCCGGTGACGTTCGCCGGTCGGCTCCACCCGGTGGGGATGCTGCGCTTCTGGGCGCGGTTCCTCAGTGACCTGGTGGTCGCCTCCATCCAGATCGCCTGGCTGGCGTTCCGCCCCGGGCACGTCCCGCGCAGCGCCATCATCGCGGTGCCACTCCGGGTGAACACCGATCTCAACCTCACCCTCACCGCCGAGGCGCTGTCGCTGGTGCCGGGGAGCCTGATCCTGGAGGCCGACCGGAACACCGGCACGCTGTTCGTCCACGTCATCAACGTGAACAGCATCGACGAGGTGGAACAGTTCCGGCGCGAGGTGCTGGCGCTCGAAGCCCGCATCATCGAGGCCATCGGCTCCGCCGACGAGCTGCGTCGCGTTCGCGAGAACCCCGATCCGACCCCACCGGCCGACCTGGAAGGGGCCGCGTCATGACCGTCGTCGCCGTGACCGTCACCGTGCTGCTCGCGGTGGCGGGCGGACTCACCCTGACCCGCATCATCCGTGGCCCGTCGATCCTCGACCGGGCCGTGGCCACCGATGTCCTGCTGGCCATCATCGTCGCCGGGATCGCCGCCGAGGCCGCCTACAGCCGCGACGCCACCGCACTGCCGGTGCTGGTGGTCCTCGCGGTCCTCGGCTTTGTCGGGTCGGTCAGCGTCGCCCGATTCGCCGCGCGGAGAAACACCAAATGAGCCTGGACGCCTTCTTCGACATCGTCGCCGCCGTCTGCCTGATCAGCGGCGCGCTGCTCAGCCTCGCCGCCGGGGTGGCGCTGGTGCGCTTCCCGGACCTGCTCACCCGGATGCACGCCGCGGCCAAGCCGCAGGTCCTCGGGCTGCTGCTGGTGCTGGTCGGCTGCGCGCTGCGGCTGCGGACCGGGGTGGACATCACCACCCTGGTGCTGGTCGGCGTCTTCCAACTGGCCACCGCGCCGGTGGCGGCGCACATGGTCGGCCGGGCCGCGTACCCGCACGACGACATCCGTACCGATCTGCTGCTCACCGACGAACTCGCCGACCACCTTGACCGGGTCGGCGGCGATCAGGGCGAAGGCGCGCGCGTCTGAGCGTCGCTCAATATCGTTTGCGGCCCACCGGCGGTGGTCCCTACTCTTCTCGGCATCAGGTCACATCGGACCGGAGCCGAGAGGAGTACGCCGTGTCGACAGACGTCAGACCGCAGGACGGTTGGCCGACCCGGGGTGAACCCTGTCGGCTCGGGAAATCGCCGGCGCTGACCGGCGCCCGCCGCCTTCCGCCTCGGGGCTCGGAGCGCCGCAGCTAGCGCGCGTCCGCCCGTTCGTCGAGGCCGCCCACCCGCCACGGGTCCGGGCGGCTTCGTCCTACCCACCTACTTCTCCACTCGTCGCGCCGGTGCCGGAGGGCACCGGTGGCGCACCCCTGCCCGGCGTCGGCCGTGGTCGGGCCGTGCCCGGGCGAGGAGCCACACACTTCGGGGGTACGTCATGGGATTCAGTCTGCTCGCGGGAACGCGGGCGCCGGTACGGGTCTGGACCGACCCGTACGCCATCGAGCCGCAGGCCGCACGGCAGCTGCGCAACATCGGGGCGCTGCCGTGGGTGCAGGGCGTCGCGGTGATGCCGGACGTGCACTTCGGCAAGGGCGCCACGGTCGGGTCGGTCATCGCCATGCGGCAGGCCGTGTCACCGGCCGCGGTCGGGGTCGACATCGGGTGCGGCATGTCGGCGGTCCGCAGCTCGCTGACCGCCGCCGACCTGCCCGACGACCTCGCCGGGCTGCGCCGGGCCATCGAGGACGCCATTCCGGTCGGCTTCGCCAAGCACGACGACCCGGTGGATCCGCGCCGGATCCGGGGCCTGGAGCAGCGCGGCTGGGACGACTTCTGGCGGGGCTTCGGTGACCTGGACCGGCGGGTGCAGCAGTTGGAGGCGCGGGCCCGGCGGCAGGTGGGCACGCTCGGCGGCGGCAACCACTTCATCGAGGTCTGTCTGGAGGAGGGCGGGACGGACCCGGGCCGGGTCTGGCTGATGCTGCACTCCGGCTCGCGCAACATCGGTAAGGAACTGGCCGAACGGCACATCGCGGTGGCCCGCCGGCTGCCGCACAACGCGGATCTGCCCGACCGGGACCTGGCGGTGTTCCTCTCCGGTACGCCGGAGATGGACGCCTACCGCCGGGACCTGTGGTGGGCGCAGGAGTACGCACGGCGCAACCGGGCCGTGATGCTCGCCGTGCTGATGAACCTGATGCGGGACCGGTTCCCGCAGGTCGGCTACGACGAGCCGATCAGCTGCCACCACAACTACGTGGCCGAGGAGCACTACGAGGGGGTGGACGTGTTGGTGACACGGAAGGGCGCGATCCGGGCGGGACGTGGCGAGCTGGGCATCATCCCCGGCTCGATGGGCACCGGTTCGTACATCGTGCGGGGCGGCGGGAACGACTGGGGGTACTGCTCCGCCTCGCACGGCGCGGGACGGCGGATGTCCCGGGCGCAGGCGAAGCGGACGTTCAGCACGGCCGACCTGGCGGCACAGACGGCGGGGGTGGAGTGCCGCAAGGACGCCGGGGTGGTCGACGAGATCCCCGGTGCGTACAAGGACATCACCGAGGTGATGGCGCAGCAGAAGGACCTGGTCGAGGTGGTCGCCCACCTCAAGCAGGTGGTCTGCGTCAAGGGCTGAGACGCCGGCCCGGCGTCCGCGGGGGGCGGACGCCGGGCCGGGGTTCACCTGCACCGTCGGTAATCCAGATCAGTTACAGAAACCGGTACCGCATCGATTGTTACCGTCGTCCCGCCGACGTCTGAAGGGGGATGCGGTGACGACCCTCTCGCCGACGACAGACTCCCGGCCGGCGCGCCGACTCGCCACGGTGCTGCCGGCCGCCGCGTTGCCGCTGCTCGCGGTGCTGGTGGCCGCCGCAGCGGTCGCCGTGCACCACGGCACGGGACGGTTCTGGGGCGACCTCGCCGTCTACCGGGCGGGCGCGGTCGCCGCCGCCGGTGGCGACGGCGCCCTCTACGACGTGATCCACCGGGGGACCGACGGCATCGACCTGGGCTTCACGTACCCGCCGTTCGCCGCGCTGCTGCTGCAACCGCTGGCGTACCTCGACGCCGCCACCGGCATCGGCCTCTGGACGCTGGCCACCGTCGCCGCCGTGGCGGCCGTGGTCCGGGTGACTCTGCGCGCCGCCGGGGCGGACACCGGACCCGGACCGGTCCTGCTGGGCACGGTCGCGGTGCTCCCGGTCTTCCCGGTGGCCGGGCACCTCCAGGTCGGTCAGGTGGGGCTCTTCCTGGCGCTGCTGGTGCTGCTAGACCTGACCGGCGATCCGGACCGCCGCTGGCGCGGCCTCGGTGTCGGCGTCGCGGCCGGGATCAAACTCACCCCGCTGCTGTTCGTGGTCTACCTGCTCTGCCTGCGTCGCTGGCGGGCCGCCGGAGTGGCGCTGGCCGCGTTCGCCGCCACCGTCGGGCTCGGGCTGGCCTGGCGGCCAGCCGACTCGGTCCGGTTCTGGGGCGGCGGCCTGTTCGACACCGCCCGGGTCACCGGTGATCCCCGGACCGTGTTGAACCAGTCGCTGCACGGCGCGCTGGCCCGGATCGGCGACACCGCCGACGTCCGGGCGGTCTGGCTGCCGCTGGCGGCACTGACGGCGGTGGCCGGACTGGTCGTCGCGGTCCGATGCGTCCGCGCCGGTCACGAACTCCTCGGAGTGCTGGCCGCTGCGACCACCGGCCTGCTCGTCTCGCCGATCTCCTGGCACCACCACTGGATCTGGTGCGTACCGGCCCTGGTGCTGCTGGCGGTGCGCGGCCGGCGGAACCGGTACGCGGTCGCCGTCGCGGTGCTGCTCTGGACCGCGCTGGTGGCCAGCGCCGCCTGGACGGTGATCGGGCTGCGTGGCGTCGACCTGCACTTCCGTGACTGGCAACTGCTGCACAGCAACCTGTACGTGCTCGTCGGGTACGCGGCGTTGGGCTGGCTGGCGTGGCGGCCGGACGGTGCCCGCTCCGACGGCGGGGAGGGGTGGCACCGGTGAGGGTGTCGGTGGTGGTGCCCAACTACAACAAGGAGCGAACCCTCGGCGACTGCCTGTCGGCGGTGTACGCGCAGACCGTTGCGCCGGCCGAGGTGATCGTGGTGGACGACGCCAGCACCGACCGGTCCCGGCGGATCGCCGCCGGATTCGGCTGCACCGTGCTGGCTCTGCCGGTGAACGGGGGAGTGTCGGCGGCCCGCAACGCCGGTGCCGCCCGGGCCACCGGTGACGTGCTGCTCTTCGTCGACTCGGACGTCGCCCTTGCCCCCGGCACGCTGGCCGCGGCGGTGCGGGTACTGCGGGAGCATCCGGACTGCGGCGTGGTGCAGGGCATCTACGACCTGCGCCCGCTCCACGACGACGGGCCGGTCGAGGCGTACAAGACACTGTTCGAGCACTTCTGGCGACGCCGGGCCACCGGGGTCACGTCCACCACCATGTTCGCGCTGACGGCCGTGCCGAAAGACGTCTTCGAGCTGGTCGGTGGCTTCGACGAACGGCTGCGTGACGCCGAGGACGTGGAGTTCGGCACCCGGCTGCCGGCGCGCTACGAGATCCGGGTCAGTGCCGAGATGGTCGGCCGCCACGACGACGTGGACCGGCTCCGGCCGTACCTGTCGGAACTGTTCCGCCGCGCGGTGACGTACGCCGACGCGGTCGTCGCCGCCCGCTGGGAGCCTGGCTCGTATACACATCTCCGAGCCCACGAGACTAGCTC
>NZ_SISL01000138.1:0-13234 GCF_004307965.1 Verrucosispora sp. SN26_14.1
GCTCGGACCCGGCGCGGGGGACAACGCCGCCGCCGGGTTCGGGGTCGGCGCCGGACCCGGCGACGTGGTCGTCTCGATCGGCACCTCCGGCACCGTGTTCAGCGTCGCCGACGCCCCGGCCGCCGACCCGACGGGGATCGTCGCCGGCTTCGCCGACGCCAGCGGCCGGTTCCTGCCGCTGGTCTGCACCCTCAACGCGGCCCGGGTGCTGGACGCCGCCGCCGGGATGCTGCGGGTCGGCTTGGACGAGTTGGCCGAGCTGGCGCTGGCGGCACCGCCCGGTGCGGACGGGCTGGTCCTGGTGCCGTACCTGGAGGGTGAGCGGACGCCGAACCGGCCGCTGGCCACCGGGGCGGTGCACGGGCTGACCCTGGGTACCTCGACCCCGGCCCACCTGGCCCGGGCAGCGGTGGAGGGCCTGCTCTGCGCGCTCGCCGACGGGCTGGACGCGCTGGCCGCCCACGGGGCGACCGTCCGGCGGGTGATCCTGGTCGGTGGTGGGGCCCGCTCCGCCGCCGTCCGCCGGATCGCCGCCCAGGTCTTCGGCAGCCCGGTGGTCGTCCCACCCCCCGGCGAGTACGTCGCCGACGGGGCCGCCCGCCAGGCCGCCTGGCTGGCCCTCGGCGGTGCGGAACCGCCGTCGTGGTCACCGTCCGGCACCGAGGAGTACGCCGCCGAGCCGGTACCGGCCATCCGGGAGCGTTACGCCGAGGCCCGGGAGCGTCACCTGGACCGCCTGACGGCCGAATAGCGCACGCGTTCCGGGCCGGGGTGCGACACCGCCCCGGCCCGGATCCCGCCGCCCAAGGTCGTGCTCGCCCCAAGGTCGTGCTCGATCCAGGATCGAGTGGTCATTGCGGCGCCGGGATGCCACTCGATCCAGGATCGAGCGTGATCTCGGCAAGGCGGGGCCGCACGGTCGTCGGGCCGCGCGGATCGGTGGCGCGGGTTCGGACCGGTCCGCCGTCGCGGTGACGGGATGGGTGGACCCGGTGACCAGGCCGATATCCGGTCCTGGTTGGCTGCCGGCATGACCTTGCGCACGGGCCGATCCGCGCGGGTGTGGGGCGGGAGCGCCACGCACCGGATCTACAGCGTCGTGGTCTTCGTGCTGCTCGCCTCGCTGGACAACGTGGCGATCGGGCTGGTGCCGCCGCTCTACGGCGCGATCGCCGACTCCTTCGCGGTGCCGCAGCGCCTGCTCGGCCTGGTCACCGCGATCAGCTTCCTGGTCAGTGCCGTCGCGGCGGTCGGCTGGGCGTATTTCGGGGACCGCACCAACCGCAAGCCACTGCTCATGATCGGCACGCTGATCTGGGCGGTCGGCACCGGCGGTAGCGGTCTGGCCGACAACTACCCGACGTTCCTCGCCGCGCAGTTGCTGGCGGCGATCGGGCTCGGTGCGGTCGGATCGGTCGGCTTCTCGGTCGTCACCGACCTGATCTCGCCCCGCCGCCGTGGCCTGGTGATGAGCTTCTGGGGACTCTCCCAGGGCATCGGCACGCTGGCCGGCACGCTGGTCGGCGGGCTGCTGGGCGCGGCCGACTGGCGACGCCCGTTCCTCCTGCTCACCGTCGTCGGCCTGGCCGCCACCGCGGCGTACCTGTTCACCTACGACATCCGGCGCGGGCAGAGCGAACCGGAACTGGCCGCCGCGCTCGCGAGCGGTGCCGAGTACGACCACCGGATCAGCCGCTCCGACCTGCCGGTCATCCTCGGACGGCGGACCAACCGGTGGCTCGTCCTGCAGGGCCTCACCGCACAGGCCGCGTTCGGTTCGCTGGTCTGGCTGCCGGTGCTCTTCACCGAGCGGGCACGCGACCAGGGCTACTCACCGGCGACGGCGATCGTGGTGGGCAGCGTCTTCGCCACCCTGTTCCAGCTCGGCGGCGTGTTCTCCATCGTCGGCGGTCTGATCGGCGACGCGCTGCAACGGCGTACGCCCTCCGGCCGGGCCCTGGTCGCCGCGGTCGGCATCCTCGCCGCGGTCCCGCTCTACCTGGTGCTGTTCTTCGTGCCGATCCGCATCGACGTGCCCGACGGCGCCGGTACCGGCGCGGTGGTGGCGGCGGTGGTGGGCAGCGTGTTCACCGAGCCGACGGTCGGGCTGAGCCTGCTCACCGCGCTGCTGGCGTTGGCGTTGACGTCGGCGAACTCACCGAACTGGTTCGCGTTGATCGCCGACGCCAACCCGCCCGAGCACCGGGGCACCGTCTACAGCCTCGGCAACCTGGTCAACGGGGTGGGGCGGGCGGCCGGCAACGGGCTGGTCGGCGTGGTCTTCCACGCCCTGCGGGCGGCCTTCCCGCCGCCGCTGAACTACGCCGTCGGGCTGGCCGCGTTCCAGCTCTTCTTCATCCCCACCGGGATCATGTACTGGTTCGCCGCCCGGACGTCGCCCAAGGACATCGCCGACGTCCGCGACCTGCTGCACACCCGCGCCGAAAAGCTGTGACAGATGTAAGGAAGGGCCCCTTGTTAACGCCTCGTGCATAGCAAGGGCCCCCTGTTAACAGCAGCCGCCAGCCGGCGAGCCCTACCCGAGTATCCCCGGGAGGGCGGCGCCCGGCCCGCCGCAGCACGCGGCGGGCGGTGTTAACAAGGGGCCCTTCCTCTACCTCAGGCGTTAATAAGGTGCCCTTCCTTGCACCGGACCTACGTCGGTCAGGGGGTGTGGAGCCAGACGGTGACGTCGGTGGGGAGGGAGCCGTCCTCGTTGAGCGGGGCGCTGCTGTGCAGCACCTCGCCGTCGGGCACCGGCACGGACTCCGGGCCGAAGTTGGTCGAGACGACCAGGTCGCCGTTGCGGAAGGTCAGCACGTCGTCGCCGGAGGAGAGCCACTCCAGGGTGCCCCGACCCAACCCGTGCGTACGCCGCAGCCGCAACGCCGTGCGGTACATCTCGTACGTCGAGCCGGGCACGTCGCGCTGGCGGTCCCGGGCGTACTCGGCCCAGACCGGCGGCTGCGGCAGCCAGCTCGCGTTGGTGGGCCCGAACCCGTACGACGGGGCGTCGGCCTCCCACGGGATCGGCACCCGGCAGCCGTCGCGGCCCCGCTGGGTGTGCCCACTGCGTTCCCAGGTCGGGTCCTGCCGGGCCTCGTCGGGCAGGCTGGTGTGCTCGGGCAGACCCAACTCCTCGCCCTGGTAGAGGTAGGCCGAACCGGGCAGGCCGAGCATCAGCAGGGTGGCCGCCCGGGCACGGCGCAGCCCGAGCGCAGCATCCGGCTGCTCGTCGCCGACGCCGATGCCGTTGGGCCGGGCGGTGCCGACCGGCAGCCCGAGCCGGGACGCGTGCCGGACCACGTCGTGGTTGGAGAGCACCCACGTGGTGGGTGCGCCGACCGCGTCGGTGGCCTCCAGAGACCGGGTGATCACCGCGTACTGGGCGGGGGCGGTCCAGGAGGCGACCAGGTACTCGAAGTTGAACGCCTGGTGCATCTCGTCGGGGCGGACGTAGCGGGCCAGCCGTTCGGCCGGCTCCACCCAGGCCTCGGCGACCAGGACGCGTTCCCCGGGGTAGCCGTCCAACAGCCGCCGCCACTCCCGGTAGATCTCGTGTACGCCGTCCTGGTCCCACATCGGCGGGCGGGGCTTGTCGGCCTCCTGCCCGGAGAGGATCTCCTGCGGCTCCCGCCAGTCGGCGAGGTCGGCCTGCTTGACCAGCCCGTGCGCGACGTCGACGCGGAAGCCGTCCACGCCTCGGTCCAGCCAGAACCGCAGCACGTCCAGGAACTCGGTGCGTACCTCCGGTGCGTCCCAGTTCAGGTCGGGCTGGGCGGTGTCGAACAGGTGCAGGTACCACTGCCCGTTGGGGACCCGGGTCCAGGCCGGTCCGCCGAAGACGCTCTGCCAGTCGTTGGGCGGCTCCGTGCCGTCCGGGCCCCGGCCGTCGCGGAAGACGTACCGCTGCCGTTCGGGGCTGCCCGGCGCGGCGGCCAGGGCGGCCTGGAACCACCGGTGTGCCGATGAGGTGTGGTTGGGCACCAGGTCGACGATCACCCGCAGCCCCCGGGCGCGGGCCTGCGCGATCAGCTCGTCGGCGTCGGCGAGCGTGCCGAACAGCGGCTCCACGTCCCGGTAGTCGGCCACGTCGTAACCGGCGTCGGCCTGCGGCGACGGATAGAACGGGGAGAGCCAGACCGCGTCGACCCCCAGTTCGGCGAGGTGGTCGAGGCGGGCGGTGATTCCCGGCAGGTCGCCGATCCCGTCGCCGTTGGCGTCGGCGAACGAGCGCGGGTAGATCTGGTAGATCACCGCCTCGGTCCACCAGCCCGTGATCGGGGCGGAGGGCGTGGTCTGCTGCGTCGCGTTGTCGTTCAGGACGGACTCCCGTAATCGAGCCGGCCCGGCGGGTCGCCGGACGACGATGGTGACTGGTCGTTAGTGTGCCCGCGCCGGTGCGGTCGATTCCCGCACGACGAGCCGAGTGTTCAGGATCACCGGCGACGTGGCCCGGTGCGGTCCGGGCTGCCGGGGCGGTCCGGCGAGCGGGTCGAGCAGCAGTTTCGCGGCCAACCGGCCCTGCTCGGCGGCGGGCTGGGCGATGGTGCTCAGCCCGAGCACCCCGGCGAGCGCGTGGTCGTCGATGCCGATCACGCTGACGTCCTGGGGTACCCGCAGGCCGGCGTCGCGTAACGCGGTCAGCGCGCCCATCGCCATCTCGTCACAGGCGGCGAAGATCGCGGTGGGCGGGTCGCCCCGACGCAGCAGTTCCTCGGTGGCCCGGGTGCCACCGGCGATGTCGAACCGGGACTCCACGTCGAGGCTCGGGTCGGGTGACAACCCGGCGGCGCGCAGCGCCTCCTGATAGCCCCGGCGCCGGTCCAGGTGCGCGGTGAAGGCGAGCTCGTCGTCGGGGTCGCCGGAGATGTGGGCGATGCGTCGGTGGCCGAGGTCCAGCAGGTGCCGGGTGGCGGTCCGCGCGGCAACCACGTCGTCGATGCGTACGCAGGGCCAGCCCGGTACGTCGGTGCCGGAGCTGACGGTCACGCCGGGCAGGTCGAGTGCGGCGAGGGCGCTCAGCTCGGGTGCCCGCAGCGGGGTGGCGACCAGCATCACCGCGTCCACCCGTTTGTGCAGGTTGGCGGGGTGCAGCAGCCGTTGCCGGTTCTGCTCCCGGCCACCGAGGTTGTGCAGCAGCAGGTCGTAGCCCGCCTGGTGCAGGAAGTCCTCGACCGCTTCGACGACGACGCCGAAGAACCACCGGGTGATCCGGGGGACGACCACCGCGACGGTGCCGGTGCGTCCGCCGGCCAGCCGGGAGGCGCTCGGCGACACGGCGTACTGCAACTGCTCGGCGGCGGCCAGCACCCGGTGTCGCGTGGCGGCCGACACGGTCGGCAGTCCGCGTAGTGCCCGGGAGACGGTGGCCGTGGAGACTCCGGCCAGCCGGGCGACGTCGTCGATCCTGGTCACGCTTACCCCGCTCATGTCCCGGGTGGTGCCGCCGTCGCCGTCGACGGCGGCACCACCCGGGGTGTCAGCCCTTGACGCTGCCGGCGAGCAGCCCTCGAACGAAGTAACGCTGCAACGACAGGAACACGATCAGCGGTACGACGATCGAGACGAACGCCCCGGCGGTCAGCCGTTGCCACTCGTTGCCGCGCGTACCGGCCAGTTCGGCCAGCCGGACGGTGAGTGGTGCGGTGACGTCGCTGCCACCGGCGAAGATGAGCGCGACCAGCAGGTCGTTCCAGACCCAGAGGAACTGGAAGATGCCGAACGCGGCCAGCGCGGGCGCCACCAGCGGCAACACGATGGTGCGGAAGATCCTGGGATGGGTGGCCCCGTCGACCCGCGCCGCCTCCATCAGGTCCTTCGGTAGCTGCGAGATGAAGTTGTGCAGCAGGAACACGGCGAAGGGCAACGCGAAACAGGTGTGCGCGAACCACACCTGGGCGAAGTTCTGCGCGCCGTCGAGGTTCCAGGCGGGCATCAGGGTGACGCCGCCGATGCTGACTCCGCGCGAGAAGAAGCTCAACAGTGGCACCAGCGCCATCTGCAACGGCACGATCTGGAGCGCGAAGATGCCGATGTAGACCCAGTCCCGGCCGCGGAAGTTGATCCACGCCAGCGCGTACGCGGCCAGCGCGGCGAACGCGAGCGGGAACAGTACCGACGGCAGGGTGATGACCAGCGAGTTGACGAAGTAGTTGGCGAGTTGTCCCGAGCCGGATGCCTGTCCGAACAGCACGTCCTGGTAGTTCTGCAGGGTGAACTGCGGGTCCCGGAAGAACGTCCACCAGCCGGTGGTCTTGAGTTGGGGCTCCGGCCGGAACGAGGAGACGAGCAGGCCGAACGTCGGGATGGTCCAGACGACCGCGATGACGATCGCGACCACGGTCGCGGTACGGCTGTTCAGCCGCTTGCGTACCCGGGACGCCCGCGTCGACGGGCCGTTGGTGTCCTGGGCGCCGGCGGCGACCGGGGGAGTGGTGGTGGTCATCTCAGCCCTCCCGTCGCTGCTGACGCAGGTTCCGGATCTGGAAGATCACGATCGGTAGCACCAGGATGAAGAGGAAGACCGCGAGGGCGGATCCCTGCCCGTTCTGGCCGTACCGGAACGCCTGGTTGTACATCTCGTTCGCGATCACGCTGGTGTCGTAGTTGCCGTTGGTCGTGGTGCGGACGATGTCGAAGACCTTCAGCGTGGCGATCGAGATGGTGACCACGACGACGATCATGGCCGGCCGGATGCTGGGCACGGTGATCTGCCGGAACATCTGCCAGGGGGTGACCCCGTCGAGGCGGGCCGCCTCCACGATGTCGGCCGGAATGGACTTGATCGCCGCGGAGAGCACCACCATGGCGAATCCGGCCTGGATCCAGACCATGATCACGATGAGCAGCAGCGTGTTCAGTGGTGAGTCGAGCAGCCACTGTCGGGGTTCGCCGCCGAGGCTGACGACGATCTGGTTGAGCAGACCGATCTGTTCCTGGCCCTCACCCCGATAGGCGTAGACGAACCGCCAGATGATGGCGGCGCCCACGAACGAGATCGCCATCGGCATGAAGATCAGCGACTTCGCCAGCGACTCCAGCCGGGCCTTGTCGACCAGCACGGCGTAGAGCAGGCCCATGCCGGTGGCGACCAGCGGGACCAGCGTCACCCAGACCAGCGTGTTGATCAGTACCCGGACGATCGCGTCCTCGGCGAACATCCAGCGGTAGTTGTCCAGACCGACCCAGTTCTGGCTGCCGCCGTCCATGAAGGACAGGAGCGTGGTGCGGATCGCCGGGACGACCAGGCCGATCATCAGCAGCAGTACGGTCGGCAGCAGGAAGAAGAGAGCGAACAGCCCCTCCCGGGGCTTGGTCCGGCGGGGCAGGGGCACGCCGCCGCCGGCGGAGGCCGCGACGAGTTGCGCCTCACGGCGCCGGGCGAAGAACGCCGGTACCACGTCGAGCAGGATGAGCAGGCCGCCGACCACCACTGCGAAGGCGACCAGCCCCCACAGCAACATCATCAGTTTCGGCGCCTGTGCGGCGAAGTCGAAGTTCATCAACCCTCCCAGAGGTGTCGGCAGAGCCGGTGGGCCGGCCCGCGCTCGCGGACCGGCCCACCACTGGACTTACTTGGGCCAGCTGCTCTCGATGCCCTGGAGGACCGTGGCGGTGTCCCGCCCGTTGATCCACTCGACCATGCCCTTCCAGAAGGTGCCGTTGCCGACGGCCGCCGGCATCAGGTCGGACCCGTCGAAGCGGAAGACCGAGCTGTCGTCCTGGAGAAGCTCCACGGACAGCTTGTCGATCGGGTTCGCGACGTTGGCCAGGTCGAGCTTGTTGTTGGCCGACACCCAGTCGCCGATCTTCGCGCGGCTGTTGGCGTGCTCACCGGACGCGAGGTACGTCTGCACCGCCTGCACCTCGGGACGGTCGCTGAACGCCGTCACGAACTCGCCGCCGCCCAGGACCGGCTTGCCCTTGGCCGGGTCGATGGCCGGGAAGTAGAACGCGAACACGTCGCCGTCCTCGGCCACCCGCGTGCCCTGCGGCCACTGGTTGGCGTAGAACGAGGCCTGCCGGTGCAGCGCGCACTTGCCGGCCGTGATCGGAACGCCCGCCTCCTGGAAGGAGGTGGTGGCGATGCTGCGCACCCCGCCGAAGCCGCCGTTGACGTACTTCTCGTTCTTCAGGATGGTGCCGGCGCGGTCGAGCGCCTCGGCGACCCGGGGGTCGTTGAACGGGATCTCGTGCTTGGTCCACTGGTCGTAGACCTCGGGAGTCTGCGTACGCAGCATCAGGTCTTCGATCCAGTCGGTGGCCGGCCAGCCGGTGGCCTCGCCGGACTCGATCCCGGCGCACCACGGCTTGGTGCCGCTGTCCGCGATCGTGTCGCTGAGCTTGATCATCTCGTCCCAGGTGGTCGGGACGGCCCAGCCCTTCTCCTGGAACATCTTCGGCGAGTACCAGACGAAGGACTTCACGTTCGAGCCGAGCGGCGCGCCGTAGAAGGTGCCGTTGACCGTGCTGTACGTCAGCCAGTCGGCCGGGTAGTTCTCCTCGGCCATCGCCTTGGTCTCGGCGCCGGCGGCCTTGATCTGGTCCCGCTCGGCGAACCGCTGGATCAGACCGGGCTGGGGGATGAACGCCAGGTCGGGGGCGTTGCCGCCGTCGACGCGTACGGGCAGCTGCGCCTCGAACTCACCACTGCCCTCGTGGTTGATCTCGATGCCGGTGCACTCTTCGAACTGCTTCCACGACTCGTCCAGCCGGTCGGCCTCGATGTCCCGGATCGACGAGTAGATCGACACCTTCTTGCCGTCGTGGCCCTGGTACTTCTCGTACGGGGCACACTCGGCGGAATCGGCGTTGGTGTTGTTGCCGCTACTGGTGCTGCTGCCGGTGCCGCAGGCGGTGGCGCCGAGCGCCAGTCCGAGCGCGCCGGCGATCACGAGGGCCTGGCGTGGCCTGGCAAAGACTGCCATGCCGTCCTCCTTCCTAGCCGGCGCCGGCCGGGATCGCATCCGGTGACCTGGCGCCGGTCCGATGGGCGTTTTCACATGTAAGCGCTTGCATCTCGCGCGGTCCAGCCCTGGGACGGACACGACCGAGTAACAATCCGGAAACCTGTCGTCGCTGCGTGGGTGCGCTCCCAGCGTCGGCGATCACCCTCGTCGATCGGCGTCCCCGACCTCCAGGCCCGACGGACCACCCCCCGGACAAGCCCACGCTCACGCCCGCCCCACTCCCAAGGGCCGCCGATTGTCATGGCGCGACCTGCTGCCGCCGCCCCACTCCCAATACCCGGTGCACTGTGACAGGGCGACCCGCCGCCGGTCGACCTATTCCCGACGGCCGACCCACGTCGACGGTCGACCGCACCCTCAACGGGTCGGGTCCGCAGGAGTTGACCAAGAAGTTTGCACCCTGAGTCGTCCCGCTCCATGACCAAACTTCTTGATCAACACGGGCGGTCGGTGCGCGGATGCGGATGGCTGCCTCGGCACGATCGCGAAGGGTGCCGGACGTGGCCTGCTGCTGATCGGGGCGATCCGCCCGTCTGGTCGGCAGGGGCCGTCGGGCGGGTCAGCCGTTGAGTTGCCAGATCGAGTAGTTCAGCGCCGCCGCGAAGGTCACCCAGGCCCAGTAGGGCAGCAGCAGGACGGCCGCCGCGGTGCTGACCCGCCGGAACAGCAGGACGGTCACGCCGATCGCCAACCACAGCAGCACGATCTCCGCGAAGGCCAGGCCGTACCGCCCGGCACCGAAGAACAGCGGGGTCCAGGCGGCGTTGAGCGCCAGCTGTACCACCCAGGCGAGCACGGCCGGGCCGAAACCGACCCGGCGCCAGACGAGCCAGCCGGCCAGCGCGATGGTCACGTACAGCAGCGTCCAGACCGGGCCGAACAACCAGGCCGGGGGTGCCCAGGAGGGCTGCTCGACGCTGCGGTACTCGTCCGCAGCGCCGACGGCGGCCAGGTTGCCGATGACCGCTGCCGCGATGACCGCCGCCGCGAACCCGGCCAACGCCCACCACTGCCGGGCGCCGCCTCGCCGGGTGTCGCTCGCACTCGTTCGCATGCTCACCTGCTTCTCCGTCGGTCAGGCCGGCAAACCCCACCGGCAGGGCGGGCTTCCGCCTCGGTGGATCGGCGGTATCCGCGGCCCGCGACGCGGACCGGGCCCGGACGCAAGCACGCCGGGGTCGCCGTGGCCGGTGACTCCTGTCGGGAGGACGGAGTTCCGGTCACGACGACCCCGGCGGGTCCGGGACAGGCGACGCGTTGCGCCGCCACGTCAACTGAAGATGCTCACACCACCCGGGCCCACGAGCAGGCCAACAACGATGAGGACGATGCCCCACAGGATCTGCCGGCGGAACAGCGCGAGGATGCCGGAGACCACCAGTACGACTGCGAGAATCCAGAGAATCAGCTCCATGTTTGCTGAATACCCCCCACTCCGACTCCGGAAACCTGCGGCTGATCAAGGTCTTCACCCAGATGGAAGACGCTGTACGCCTGCTTGATCACCGGGTGTGCGACGTTGCGGACGCGTACCCCGCCCGGCGTCGTGCCGCGCTCCGAGCCGTGGTGCGCGTGGCCGTGCAGGGCCAGCGCGGTGGGTGCCGAGTCGACCGCCTGCCCGAGCTGGTAGCAGCCCAGGAACGGGTAGATCTCCAGCGGCTCCCCGGCCAGCGTGTCCGGCACCGGCGAATAGTGGGTCAACGCCACCAACGTGTCGCAGTCCAGTGAGCGCAGCGCGGCACTCAGCCGGTCCGCGCTCTCGGTCGTGGTGCGGACGAACGCCTTCATCTCCGGTTCGCCGAAGTCGCTGGCGCACCGACCGGCGAACCCGCCGCCGAAGCCCTTCACCCCGGCGACGCCGAGTCGGCCGCCGGCGCAGTCCAGCACCACGCCGTCGCCCTCCAGCACGATGATCCCCGCCTCCTGCAACGCGCCGACCACCTGCGGCACCTGGTCGCACTGGTGGTCGTGGTTGCCGAGCACGGCGATGACCGGTACCCCCAGCCCGCCGAACTCCCGTGCCACGCACCGGGCCTCCGCCTCGGTGCCGTGCCGGGTCAGGTCACCGGCGAGCAGCAGCACGTCGGCCTTGTCCGGCAGTTCCTCCAGGGCCGGCCGGAAACGGCCGACCACATCCTCGTCCACGTGTACGTCGCCCACCGCGGCGATCCGGATAGCCATCGCGCCTCCTCAGGGCAGTTGCTCGATCTCAGTGGGCGCCTGCGCGCGGATCACCCCGATGTCGCTGGTGACCGGCTCCTCGGGGAAGCGCTCGGTTACCCGGCGCAGGATCTCCTCCCGTCGGTGGGCGCTCTCCACCTCACCCCGGAGCACCAGACCGCGATCCGTACGGACCACGGAGATGCCCTGCTCGGCGACGGCGGGATCCTCGGCGAGCAGCCGGTGGATCTCCGCCTCGACGTACTCGTCCGGCGGCCCGGCGCCGGGGTCGCGGTACGTGGTCACGGTGTTCCCCTCCCGTCGGCCGTGCCGCCGTCGGGCACGACGTCCAGCCTGTCCAGCAGCACCAGGAACGCCTCCGCGTACGGCGAGTGCTGCGTCTCCTTGCGTACCCGTTCCCAGTCGATCTGCTCCCGCAGCGACCGGGCCAGCGGCAGCCCTCGCGCGAAGTCGCAGTAGTGCTGGGAGAAGCTGAGCAGTTTGTGCACCATCAACTGCGAGGCGGACAGCACCGGCATGTGGATGGCGTCCACCGGCCGCACGACCGTGTCGGCGAAGGTCTCCTCGGTCACCGGCGTCTCGATCGGGCGGTGGATCAGGTCCACCATCCGGCCGCCGTCGTAGACCTTGACCAGCCAGTCCTCCGGGGGTCGCTCGGCGGTGAACCCGGCCGCCACCAGCGCCTCCAGGGCGGCTTCGACGTCGGGCTCACGAATGAGGAAGTCGACGTCGTGCTCGCTGGAGTGACCGCCGTGCGCGTACACGGCGAAGCTGCCGCCGAGTGCGAACGGAATGTCCGACTGCTTGAGCACGGCGGCGACCTTCTTCAGTGTGTGCAGGAGAGTCTCGTCGTCGCGCTCGGCCATGTCGCCTCTCCCGTCGAACTCGTTCAGTGCTACCGGTGGGATGCCGGATCGGTACCCGGCAATCCGGTCGCCCACACCTGTGCGGCGCGGGTAAGGGCGCGATCAACCACATAACGGGATGAACCTCTCGGCTGTGATGCGGGGTTCGGATATCCTGTCGAGAGTGGCCAGATCGACGGGTATTCGGTGCGGCACGGCCCGACTGCGCACCGTGGCCCTGATCGGCGTGGACGGCTCGGGCAAGACCACTCAGGCGCACCGGCTCGCCGAGGCGCTCACCGCCGCCGGCCACCCGGCCACCTATCACCGCAACGCCGGGGGACGTCTCTGGTTGGGGCGAGCCGCGCACCGGCTCGGCCGACCGGACGCCCAGGGACTGGTCGGGCGCGACGGCATGCTGCTGCTGGAGTCCGTGCTGCGCTGGCTCGCCATCGCCATGGCCCTGCTCGGCAGCCTGTGCACCGGCCGGGTGGCGGTGATGGACCGGTACGCCGCATGCCAGTACGCGAGCCTGCGGGCACACGGGGGCCAGCGCTGGGAGCGGCTGGTCCGGGCCGCGTACCGGGTCTTCCCGCAGCCGCAGGTGACGTTCCTGTTGACGGTGCCGCCGTCCGAGGCATACCGGCGGATCGAGCGGCGCGGCACCGACCAGGAGAGCCTGCCCTACCTGACCGCCGCCGACCTCGCCTACCGCACCCTGCCGGAGTCGCCGGGCTTCGTACCGGTCGACGGGGACCGGCCGGCGGACCTGGTGGCCCGCGAGATCCGTGACCATCTCGCCGCATGGCTTCCCGCCGACGACGAGCCGGACGAGCCGGGTCCACGGCGGGTCAGGCCGTGGCTGCCCGGTCCGGCGACCGCGCTGGTCCCGATCCAGGCCCTGCCGTGGGCGACCGGGCCGGTCGCGATTCAGGCCCGGCCGTAGACCGGCACCGCGGCGCCGCTGGTCGGCGCGGAATCGTCGGAGGCCAGAAAGCGGATCACCGAGGCGATCTCGGCGGGGACCACCCAGCGGGAGTGGTCGGCGTCGGGCATCGCGGTCCGGTTGGAAGGCGTGTCGATGACGCTGGGCAGCACCGTGTTGCAGCGCACGCCCGCAGCCTTGTACTCCACCGCCACGGCCGAGGCGAAGCCGAGCACGGCGGCCTTGGCGGTCACGTAGCCGGCCACCCCGGGGAACGGCGCGAGGGCCGCCCGGGCCGCCACGCACACCAC
>NZ_SISL01000139.1:0-13194 GCF_004307965.1 Verrucosispora sp. SN26_14.1
GGCCCGGGCGGTCCGGCGGGTCCCGGTCGCGGTGGCCGCGACCCGGACGCGGTGTCCCGCGCCCGCAAGCGCAAGCGGATGAACATGCTGATCGCCAGCTTCGCGGTGTTCATCATGCTGGCCGGCATCGGCGTCGTCGGGTTCACCTACTACTCGACGAACGTGGTGCTGCCCAAGGAGATCCCGCTGCCGCTCTCCACCACGGTCTACGCCAAGGACAACAAGACCGTCGTGGCCAAGCTGGGCAACGAGAACCGGATCTTCGTCACCATCGACAAGATCCCCGAACATGTACAGCACGCCGTCGCCGCCGCCGAGGACCGCAACTTCTACCGGCACTCCGGCGTCGACTACAAGGGCATCGCCCGGGCCGCCTGGAACAACCTCTCCGGCGGTGACCGACAGGGCGCCTCGACCATCACCCAGCAGTACGCCCGTAACGCCTACGAGAACCTTCAGGACGACAGCTACGGCCGGAAGGTGAAGGAGGCGATCCTCGCCTCCAAGCTGAACGACAACTTCGGCAAAGAGCAGATCATGGAGAACTACCTCAACGTGATCTACTTTGGTCGAGGTGCGTACGGCATCGAGGCGGCGGCACAGACGTACTTCAAGACCACCACCGAGAAGCTCACCCCGGCACAGGCGGCGGTGCTCGCCGCGCTGATCAAACAGCCGGTCGCCAGCGCCACCCACCAGGGATTCGACCCGGAGGTCAACGAGGTCGACGCCAAGTCCCGGTGGGAGTACGTCATCAACGGCATGGTCGAGGAGGGCTGGCTGGGCGTGCCCGGCAAGCTCGAGCGGCCGACCGAGTACCCGAAGGTCCAGAAGATCAAGAAGGACAACGGGTTCGGTGTCGCCACCCCGGTCGGCAACGTGATCAACTATGTGCGCAAGGAGATGGAGGAGTGGGGCATCTGCTCCAACTCCGGCGCGACGGAGTTGCCGAACTGCGTGACCGAGCTGCGTGAGGGCGGCTACCGGATCACCACCACCATCGACCCGAAGATGCAGAAGGCCCTGGAAGAGGCGGCCCGGCCGGACCGCAAGGGCTCGGTGCTCTACGGGCAGCCGAAGAACCTGATGGCGGCGGCGGTCTCCATCGACCCGAAGACCGGGCGGGTGCTGGCCTACTACGGCGGCAACAGCGGCGCGGACTTCGACTACGCCGGGATGAACACCAACAGCAACGGCGACATCGTCGGTGGTCACCCGCCGGGCTCGTCGTTCAAGGTCTATACGCTGGCGGCGGCGATCGACGAGGGGATCTCGGTCAAGTCGCGCTGGGACGCGACCCCGTTCAAGCCCGAGGGCTACGCCAACGAGATCATCAACGCCGGGCGGGACGTCCGGGAGAACTGCAACAAGTCCTGCACGCTGCAGGAGTCGACCGTGCTCTCGTACAACGTGCCGTTCTTCCACATCGCCGAGCAGGTCGGTGAGGACAAGGTCATCGACATCGCCCGCCGGGCCGGCATCCGGACCATCTGGTCGGTCGACCCGCCGAAGCCGTACGACCTGACCAAGAACAAGCCCGAGGACCTCGGCAAGAAGACGTTCGACCGGGTCATCGGCTTCGGGCAGTACCCGATCACCGTCTTCGACCACGCCAACGGGCTGGCCACGCTCGCCAACAGCGGCAAGTACAACAAGGCCCACTTCGTCCGGGTGGTGGAGAAGCAGAACAAGGCGACCGGCAAGTGGGACAAGATCGCCGGTGAGAAGCTGACGAAGGGCGGCGGCACGCAGGTGATCAGGTCGGAGGTCGCCGACGAGGTGACCGCCGTGCTGAAGGAGATCCCCAGCCGCAGCAACGCCGGCCTGAGCAACGGCCGGCAGGCGGCCGGCAAGACCGGCACCTGGGAGCACAACAACACCGACAAGAACGCGCACGCCTGGATGGTCGGCTACGACAAGAACGTCGCCACCGCCGTCTGGGTCGGCAGCAAGGACCCGAAGAAGCCGGCCATCGTCGACAAGAACGGCGCCAACGTCGGCGGTAGTGGCTTCCCGGCGGCGGTGTGGAAGCGCTACATGGATGACGCGCTGAAGAGCTCCGACCCCGTCGACCTGCCGAACGTGACCGGAGTCGGCGACGACAAACTGGGCAACGGTGAGGAACCGCCGCCGCCTCCGCCGCCCGCGCCGCCGGCCGGGCAGAACAACTGTGACCCCACCGACCTGCCCTGTCTGCTGGAGCGCGGCATCACTGGCGGTCCGGGCAACAACGGCCCCGGCAACGGCGGTCCAGGCGGCGGTAACGGTGGCCCGGGCGGTGGCAACAACGGTCCCGGCGGTGGCGACCCGAACAACGGCGGCCAAGGACCGGGTGGTGGTGGAGGCGGTCTGCTGCCACCCAGAAGCACCCGGAACTGACATCCGGTCCACGTGGTGGGCGGCCCGAACCTGGTTCGGGCCGCCCACGCGGCGTTCATGGCCCCTGGCGGATCGGCATCCATCGACGAATGATCCGCGAGCGTTGCCGTGGTTCGACTTCTGCGCGGTCAACTGATACGGCAGGATGCACGGTCATGAGCACCCAGTCGACGCCCGGCATCGATGAATCCGGTGTACCCGACCACCCGTCCCGCTCCGACGGCTTCGTGCGGGGCCTCTCCGGGCTGATCGGCGGTCCGCTCGGTGACCACGCCACCGCGCGCGACCGCCAGAGCGGCTCGGAACGCCGGTTCTGGACGGCCGTCCGCATCGTCCTGGCGTTGACCTGCCTGACCCTGGCCCTGCACTGGGTGCAGAAATCGCCCTGCCAGGACGGCGCATGGGTGGACAACAAGCAGTACACCCGCTTCTGCTACACCGACGTACTGGCGCTCTACTACGCGGAGCGACTCCACGAGGGTGCCGTGCCCTACCGGGACCACCCGGTCGAGTATCCGGTGTTGACGGGGTACTTCATGGGGGCGCTCGGGCTGCCCGTGCACGCCGTGGGTGACGGCAACCCGCAGATCAACCAGGGACAGTGGTTCTACAACCTGAACGTGCTCGTACTCGGGGCGCTGGCGGTGGCCACCGTGGCGGTGCTGCTGTCGCTACGCCGACGACGACCATGGGACGCCGCACTCTTCGCCCTGGCCCCCGCACTGCTGATCACCGCCACCGTCAACTGGGACCTGCTCGCCATCGGACTGGGCGCGTTCGGGCTGCTGGCCTGGGCACGCAGCCGACCAGTCCTGGCCGGGATCCTGCTCGGGCTGGCCGGGGCGGCGAAGATGTGGCCACTGTTCATACTCGGCCCGATCCTGGTGCTCGCCTTCCGTACGGCCCGGCTCCGAGCCGCGTTCACAGCGATCGGTGCGGCAGTGGTCACGGTCCTGGCGGTGAACCTGCCGGTGGCCCTCCCGGAAGCCACCCGGGACGGCTGGAAGCGCTTCTTCGAACTCAACACCGAGCGCCCGATCGACTGGGGCACGCTGTGGTACATCGGTCGCTACCTGGACGGCAAGGTGGGCGATCCGGCGAGCATGGGTCCGTTCCAGTGGCTCGACGCCAACATCCCCACCCTCAACAACCTGTCGTACGTACTCTTCGGACTGGCCTGCCTCGGCATCGGGGCCCTCGGGCTGCTGGCACCGCGCCGGCCCCGGCTCGGCCAACTCGCCTTCCTCGTGGTCGCCGTCTTCCTGATCTTCAGCAAGGTCTGGTCGCAGCAGTTCGTCCTCTGGCTGCTGCCGCTGGTGGTGCTGGCCCGACCCAAGTGGGGCGCGTTCCTCGCCTGGCAGGCCGCCGAGATCTGCTACTTCGTCGCGTTCTACGGCCAACTGCTGGGTGCCTCCACCGGCCGGCCCGTCTTCCCCGAGGGCGTCTTCGTGCTGGCCGCCAGCCTGCGACTGACCACGGTGGTGGTCCTGTGCGTGCTGGTGATCCGGGAGATCCTGCACCCCGAACGGGACGCGGTCCGCAGCACCTACCAGGACGACCCCGACGGGGGCGTGCTCGACGGCGCCCCCGACGCCCCCTGGCTGGACCGATGGAGACGTCGCCGCGCCACCACCGACCCCGCCCCGGTCCCCGTCACCACCGGCTGACCGCCACCGGCCCACTCAGAGCCGGAAGACGACGACCGAGCCGATCTCCTCACGGGTGATGCCGAGCCCGTCGACCGGTGCGTCGATGCTGATCTCCCAGGGCGTGCCGACGACCAGGTCCCGCAGGATCAGGACGTTCTGCACGCCCAGGGTGCGCAGGTAGTCGACGCTGGTCTGGTCCGGGAAGGCCATCGTCACCCGGCGGACATCGTCCAGTTGCCGCGGCACGAAGCCGCTACCGCCGTTGACGACCTGCTGGAACCGCGAGGTCGACCAGAGCATCACCGGCTGGTCGTGGCCCTGGCTACTGGGCAGCACCAGCATCGGACCGTCGACCTCGCGCATGGCGGCCGGCTGCGGGGGCACCACCGGCTGCGGGGTGGTGTTCGTGCCCTCGGCGACGACCAGCACCAGCGGGACCAGGGTGGCCAGGCGCAGCCAGGGGCTGGGCCAGGACGGGATCCGCGCGGCGGAGATCTCCCGTACCCGCTCGGCGAACGCGCTGACCGCGCCCGCCGCGAGCAGCCCCAACAACAGGGTGGTCCAGAGCATCAGCCGTCCCGGCGTACGGATGCCGTTCCAGCCGGGCAGGTGGTCGAAGAGCGGTACGTAGGTGAAGGTGCCGCCGAAGAACTCGGTGCCCATCGCCAACACCATCGTGACCAGCACGCCGAGAAGGAGCAGCAGACGCTGGCGGGCCGTCCAGATCGAGAAGAACACTCCGCCGGCAGCCAACGCGTACAGCACGAAGCCGGGCAGCAACGTCATCTCCGGGTGCCAGGGCAGGATCGCCCGAGCGCCCTCGTGCAGCTCGCCCCAGACGCGGGACTCACCGGGAGCGGTGACGAAGCCGGTCGCCGGAGGGGAGAAGACGGCGATGTCGGCGATGGAACGTTCCGCGTGCGGGTGGAGCTGGGTCACCGTGAAGTACGGGATGGCCAGCAGGATGCCGACTCCGGCGAAGATCAGGCCACCGATCAGGTCGGCGGTCAGGAGCCGTTGACCGAAGGGCCGCTTCACCCGCCAGAAGATGCGCTTGGCGTACCAGATGACGGCGGCCACCACGACCGTGCCGGCGAGGACGTACGCGAACGGCAGACCGATGCCGAAACCGAGGCTCAACTGCCAGGCGGCGACCAGCCAACCGGCGTACACCCAACCGGGGTTGCGACGTTCGGGCCGGTAGCCGTGCCGTAGCGACCAGCCGTGCCCCCGCGCGAGCATGGCCAGCGCCAGCGGGATACCGCCGTTGGAGATCACGTGCAGGTGGCCGGCCTGCGCCAGCAACCAGGGCGCGTAGGTGTAGCTGACCCCGGCCACCGCAGACCCGATCCGGCTCGCTCCGAGCTGCCGCGCCAGCACGTACGCGCCGAACGTGGCGAGCGCGTGGGCGAGCACGAACATGATGTTGTACCGCAGGAGCGCGTGCTCGGGGCCGGTCCCGATCATGCCTGCCGGGGCGTACCCGAGCAGGGTGTCGGAGAACGCGAAGCTCCACCGCTCGGGGAAGAACGTGT
Organism: Verrucosispora sp. SN26_14.1; assembly: GCF_004307965.1. NCBI lineage: Bacteria > Bacillati > Actinomycetota > Actinomycetes > Micromonosporales > Micromonosporaceae > Micromonospora > Verrucosispora sp. SN26_14.1. The sequence goes on from NZ_SISL01000139.1 coordinate 5,564, forward strand.
TGGCGTGCCAGAGTTGGGCCGGGTCGGTCTTCAGGATGTGCCCCGACCAGGCCATCTGCCATGCCTGCAGGCTCGGGTCCCAGTAGTCCTGCGGCAGGGTGTGCCGTGGGTAGCGCAGCGTCGGCCAGGTCATCAGGACGGCCAGCACCAGCGACCCGAGGGCGGCCAGGGTCCACTCGTGGATGGCGAACCGGCCGAGCCGGCGACCGAGCCGCCCGTACCAGGTGGGTACCGGCACGGGAGCCGGTCCGAAGGCGGCCCACGGGTCCGGCTTGCCGTCGCCCGGGGCGCCCTCGCCGGCTTTCTCCTTGCCCGATTCGCCGGCGTCCTTGCTGGGTGCGTCCTTGCTCGTATCGTCCTTGCTCGTCGGGTCCTTGCTCGTGGCGTCCTTGCCGGTGCCACCAGCCGTCTCGCCGGTGGAACCCTGGTCATCGCCGGTGCCCGCGCCGAGCGCGGCGGCCTCGCTGGACGTGCTCGTGCCGGGCGTGGTCTTGCTGGCGGGGGCGCTCTGGTCGCCGGGCCCGGCCGTCCCGCCTTCGCCGACGGTGGCCTTGCCGGTCGTGCCCGGGTCCGCGTCGAGGGCGGCGTCGTCGCCGCTTGCGGCCGTGCGCGCACCGGAGGCGGCGGTCCCGGCGGTCGCACTCTTGCCGGTGCTGTCGCTCTTGCCGTCCGTGGTGCCTCGGCCGTCGGCGTCAGTGCCGGTATCGGCCGCTGCGTCCGTGGCCGCCGAGGGCGGAGGTGTCTCTGCCGACCCGCCGGAGGCGGGCGGCTCGGCCGTGGTGCCGTCCTGGGAGGCCGACTGTGAGCCGCCGGTGGCGGACTGGTCCGTGGTCATGCCGCCGACGTCTCCGAGCCGAGTTGTCCACGCAGGAAGGCGATGTCACCGCTCTGCCCGTCAGCACCGCCCGGGGTCTCCACGATGACCGGAGCATCGGCCGCCCGGACCACGGCCACCAGGAGGTCCGGCTCGATGGTGCCGCCACGCAGGTTGTCGTGCCGGTCCCGGCCCGAGTCGAACGCGTCCTTGGAGTTGTTGGCGTGCACCAGGTCGACCCGCCCCGTGATCGCCTTGACGCGGTCGACCAGGCCGAGGAGTTCCTCGCCGCCCGCGTGCGCGTGGCAGGTGTCGAGGCAGAAGCCCACGTCGTACGCGCCGATGACGTCCCAGAGCCGGGCGAGCGCGTCGAGTCGACGGGCGCAGGCGTTCTCGCCGCCGGCCGTGTTCTCGATCAGCACCGGCAGTCCGAAACCGCCGGAGTCGGCCGCGTACGCCAGGGCCTTGCGCCAGTTCTCGATGCCGCTCGCCGGATCGTCACCCGCGTTGACGTGACCACCGTGCACCACCAGCCCCTTGGCGCCGATCGCCGTGGCCGCCTGGGCGTGCGCGAGCAGGAGTTTCCGGCTCGGGATACGGATCCGGTTGTTGCCGGTGGCGACGTTGACGACGTACGGCGCGTGCACGTAGACGTCGACCTCGGCGGCGCGCAACTGTTCCGCGTCCGCACGGGGTTGTGGGGCCTTCCAACCCTGCGGGTCGGAGAGGAAGAACTGCACGGTGTCGGCCGTTCGGGCGGTCGCCTCCGCCAGCGGGTCGGTCGGATCGACGTGGGCTCCGATACGCATGCAGGGGAGCCTACGTCCCGCGACCGACGGTCGGGGTGACGCCCACCGGCCCGATGGCGTCACCGCGCCCGTCGGAACTCGTTGATACCGATGGATCCGGCGCTTCGGACGTCCCCGATCCCGGTGTCGACGGACCGGTGGCCTGTCGATGCCCGACCGGGCCGGTCGGGCGCATCGGCATCAGCGGGACGTCGACGGATGTCGACGGAGAAAAATGTCGGCAATTCTGGGATTTGCCCCATGAAGAGCCGACTTCCGGGATATCGTCAGATAACAACGTGATAAAGCTCCGCGGGGCGTCTTCGGTCCAACCTCATCGGTGTGGTCGTTCCTCCCCAGGTCCCACCCAAGGAATGCGGACGGGACGCCCCGCGGTCCCGTGACCGGGGGTCCGGGTCGACAGCGACGTCGACGCGGACCCCCGGTTCGCTGTGCCGGTCACCTCGGTGATGGTGATCGTCCGGGCCGGGTATCCTGGTCCGGTTGTCCGCTCCCGGTCGGGTTCCCCCGGTGCGGGACGGGCAGCGACGCACGACCTCCTGCCACGGAAGGACCGTGGCCGCTTAGCCCACAGGAGGTGAGCACGTCTTGCGTCATTACGAGATCATGGTGATCCTCGACCCCAGCCTCGAGGAGCGCACCGTCGCCCCGTCGCTCGACACGTACCTGAACGTGATCAGGACCGCGGGTGGCTCGGTGGAGAAGACCGACGTGTGGGGCCGCCGGCGCCTCGCGTACGAGATCAACAAGAAGGCCGAGGGCATCTACGCCGTCGTCGACCTTCAGGCATCGCCTGAGGCGGTGGCCGAGCTGGACCGCCAGCTGCGACTCAACGAGTCCGTGCTGCGCACCAAGGTCATCCGCCCGGAAATGCGCTAATCCATCCACCTAGCCCCACCCGGAACAGCCTCACCCGCGCTGTCAGAGGGTTCTGAGAACCTGTACGGCGGAACGGTTGAGTGTGCGAGGAGTTGGTCATGGCAGGAGACACCACCATCACGGTCATCGGGAACCTGACCGATGACCCCGAGTTGCGGTTCACCCCCTCGGGGGCAGCCGTCGCCAAGTTCCGGGTCGCCTCGACGCCCCGGTACATGGACCGGCAGTCCAACGAGTGGAAGGACGGCGAGCCCCTGTTCCTCGCGTGCACCGTCTGGCGTCAGGCCGCGGAGCACGTGGCGGAGTCGTTGCAGCGCGGTGCCCGCGTGATCGTGTCGGGCCGGCTGCGTCAGCGGTCCTACGAGACCCGCGAGGGCGAGAAGCGCACCGTCATCGAGCTGGAGGTCGACGAGATCGGCCCGTCTCTGCGCTACGCCACGGCGAAGGTGCAGAAGATGTCCCGCTCCGGCGGTAGCGGCGGCGGCTTCGGCGGCGGCGGCAACAGCGGCGGTGGTGGTGGCCAGGGCGGCGGCGGAGGCAACTTCGACGACCCCTGGGCTTCGGCCGCACCAGCCCCCTCCCGTTCGGGTGGCGGCAACTTCGACGAGGAGCCTCCGTTCTAATGGCGCCGAGCGCCCGTGATCGTAAACCAGGAGCAAGAGCAATGGCGAAGGCTGCGGCACTGCGCAAGCCGAAGAAGAAGGTGAACCCGCTAGACAAGGACGGGATCACCTATATCGATTACAAGGACACCGCCCTGCTGCGCAAGTTCATCTCCGACCGCGGCAAGATCCGCGCTCGGCGGGTGACCGGCGTGACCTCGCAGCAGCAGCGGCAGATCGCCCGTGCGGTCAAGAACGCCCGTGAGATGGCGCTCCTGCCGTACACCGCTACGGCCCGCTGAGAGGAGGCGCCGCCATGAAGATCATCCTGACTCAGGAGGTGTCCGGACTCGGCACCCCCGGCGACATCGTCGAGGTCAAGAACGGCTACGGCCGTAACTACCTGCTCCCGCAGGGCTTCGCGATCGCCTGGACCAAGGGCGCGGAGAAGCAGGTCACGCTGATCAAGCGGGCCCGCTCGGCACGGGAGATCCGCGATCTGGGCCACGCCAACGAGGTGAAGGGCCAGCTCGAGGGTCTCAAGGTCAACCTGAAGGCCCGCGCCGGTGACGGTGGTCGGCTCTTCGGCTCGGTCACCTCCGCCGAGATCGTCGACGCCGTCAAGGCGGCCGGCGGCCCGGTGCTCGACCGACGTCGGCTGGAGCTTCCCGGCCACATCAAGGCGATCGGGTCGCACGCGGTGCGGGTCAAGCTGCACCCCGAGGTGACCGCCACGTTCAACCTCAACGTTGTGCAGGGCTGAGCGCCCCGCTGACGTACGCGACAGGGCCCGCACCGATCAATGGTGCGGGCCCTGTCGCGTACGCGATCGACGAAGGCCGACTCACGGTGCCCGAACCTCGTCAGCCGATGGGCTGGCCCGTCACCGCACTGATCATCACCGTGGAGAGACCACCACCCACGACGGCAGCGGCCAACGCCACCGTGGTCGACCGCCACGTCGTACCCACCCGACGCAGCAACATCGCGACCGCCAGGCTGCTCATCAACGCCAACCCGAAACGGGGCAACCCGGCCACCATTGCGCCGAACGCCCGCGCCCGTGGCGAATCACAGCCGCCACCACTGATATCGGTCACACAACCGGCCGGTGGCGCCCCGTCGAGCGTCAGCAACCAGACGAAGATCACTACCGCCGGCAGCAGGTAACAGGCCGCGGTGTACAGCAGCGGCAGCCACGGACCACCCGGATCCGGATCGAGCAGGTCGTCCTCGAGTCGCCGGTTCCAGCCCCCGGAACCGACCGCCTCGATCCGCCGCCGTACGGCCGCCATGCCGACCGGCCGAGGCGGAGCCGGCGCGGGCGACGAACGCCGACGGGGCGCGGGTCGTGGCCGAGGCGCGGTGTACCCGACCACCGGCGACCGAGGCGCCGACTCGGGCGCATCCACCCACCGCGGATCGTCGCCTGCCAGACGCGTACCCGGCCAGAAGGGCTCCCGCGCCTGCGCCTGCTCCGGCTCCTGCTCCGCACGCTCCATCCAGGACCACTGCCCCGCACCCGAGGTCGCCGGAACCGCACCCGAACGCGGCGGTTCCGTCCGGTCCCACCGGTCCGGCTCGGAGTAACCGGCCTGCCGCTCCGGTGGCCGCTTCCGCTCCGGTGGCCGATCCCGCTCCCGCGGCTCCGGCTCCGGCTCCGCGAACCGATCCCACTGACCGGTGCTGTCCGGCTCGAGCCACGGATCCGCACCCGCCGCCTGAAGCCACTGGCTCGTACTGTCCGCGTCCCAGGGATCGGTCGACGCGGAGTCCTTCCGGCGACCGTCAACCGCCGACTGGTCCCACGCGTGCAGGCCGGAGGCGTCCCACGGATCCACCGCCGGCTGCTGGTACTCCGGCTCCGCCGCCCGCTCCGTGCCCCGTTGCCACGGATCCACCGCCGGCGTCGAGGGCTCCGCCGCACGACGTCGACGCCGGGTGGGAGGCTCGACAGCCGGCTCGGACGCGCCGGTCTCGGCCTCCTCCTCCGCAAGCCCCGACCAGGTCACCTGGCGACGTTGCGACGGGGCCCGACGCGGCCGGCTCTGCGGCGTCACGCCCGAGACCGGGTCGTCGTCCTCGGCGCGACGACTACCGACGTACCCCTCTTCCTGTGGACGGTCGAACGTCCACTCCCGGGTGTGATCGGACGCCGGCAGGGCAGCCCGTGCCGTGGGCTCGCGCCAACTCGACTCACCGGCCCGGCGACTCCCGCCGCGCTCGGCCGAACGCCGACCACCCGCGTACCGTGGCCGCTCGACCTCGTCATCCTCATCAGGAGCAGCGTGCCGCCCGCCGCCGTCGACACTGCGCACGCCGGACTCCAGCGCCCAGCGCGGCAGGTACGGCTCGGCCGGCTCCTCCTGGCCGCGCTCGGCGGCCCGGCGGCGACTCGGGGTGCGGTACCGCTCGACCGCGGAGTCGTATCGCTCGTCCGGGTCCCGATCCACGGGCTCGGCCCACGAAGCGGTCGGCCGCTCACGCGGGCCGTCCTCCCCGCGTACCCAGTCCCGGTAACTCACGGCCGGAGCGTGACCCTTCTCAACCGAAAGCGCAATCCGCTGTCCAGGTGTAGCCGTAGGGCACCGATCCTACGGGACGTTCAGGACAAAGCCCTACCCAGAAATTCCTGTCCACAGGCTGTGGACATTACCTGTCCAGCTCAATGGCGTGCGCCCCACTGTTCCCCAGGAGTTATCCACATGCTGTGCACACGCTGCGCACATGCTCGCCCACCGCCATCCACAGGTTGTCCCGAGGCTCATCCACCGGGCTGGTTGGTGGCTGACCTCGGGTTCCGTATCGTTAGCCCCCGGCCCGCCGCCAGATGCCCCCGATCGACGGCCGGTCGACCGTCGCACCCGGGCGGTGAGCCCGGGCACGATCCGACGCAGTGGAGGGGGACCCGGTGTCGGTCACGGATGACATGCGAACAGAGTCGTTTCCCGGCGGAGGGCAGCCGTCCGGTCCGCCACCGCGCGACGGCCAGTTCGACAAGACGCCACCCCAGGACGTCGCGGCCGAGCAGTGCGTCCTGGGCGGGATGCTGCTGTCCAAGGACGCCATCGCCGACGTCGTCGAAATCCTCAAGACCAACGACTTCTACCGGCCGGTGCACGCCACCATCTTCGACATCATCCTGGAGATCTACGGTCGCGGTGAGCCGGCCGACGCGATCACCGTCGCCGCGGCGCTGGCCGACTCCGGCGACCTGGCCCGGATCGGCGGCGCCCCGTACCTGCACACGCTGATCGCGAGCGTGCCGACCGCCGCGAACGCCGCGTACTACGCGCGCATCGTGAGTGAACGGGCGGTACTCCGACGGCTGGTCGAGGCCGGCACCAGGATCGTCCAACTCGGATACGGCACCGGAGGCGGCGGCACTCGCGACGTTGACGACGTCGTCGACCTGGCTCAGCAGGCCGTCTACGACGTCACCGAACGTCGCGTCAGCGAGGACTTCGCCATCCTGGCGGACATGCTTCAACCGACCCTCGACGAGATCGAGGCCGTCGGCGCGCAGGGCGGCGTGATGACCGGCGTACCCACCGGCTTCACCGACCTGGACCGCCTGCTCAACGGCTTGCACGCCGGCCAATTGATCATCGTGGCAGGTCGACCTGGTTTGGGAAAATCTACGGCAAGTATGGATTTTGCCAGAAATGCGGCAATTCGAGCGAACCATGCGGCGGCCATCTTCTCGCTGGAAATGAGCAAGGTCGAGATCGTCATGCGGCTGCTCTCGGCCGAAGCGCGTGTGCCGTTGCACGTACTGCGCAGCGGGCAACTCTCCGACGACGACTGGACGAAGCTCGCCCGGTGCATGGGTGAGATCAGTGAGGCGCCACTCTTCGTGGACGACACGCCGAGCATGAACCTGATGGAGATCCGGGCCAAGGCTCGTCGACTCAAGCAGCGACACGACCTCAAGCTGATCGTGGTCGACTATCTCCAGCTGATGACCTCACCGAAGCGCACCGAGAGTCGGCAGCAGGAGGTCGCGGACCTGTCCCGAGGCCTGAAGCTGCTGGCCAAGGAGGTCGAGTGCCCGGTCATTGCGGTCAGCCAGCTGAACCGTGGCCCCGAGCAGCGCACCGACAAGCGTCCACAATTGTCCGATTTGCGTGAATCTGGATCAATTGAGCAGGATGCCGATGTTGTCATACTTCTGCATCGCGACGACTACTACGACAAGGAATCGCCTCGGGCCGGAGAGGCAGATTTCATTGTTGCCAAGCATCGAAATGGTCCGACCGACACGGTGACCGTGGCTGCCCAGCTGCACCTGTCGCGATTCGTCGACATGGCCATCGTCTGAGCCGTCCGAGACGGGCCCGGTCTGGCGGGCGACCGGGCCGGCCGAGGTGGCGGCCCGGTCGCGGTGTTGCTCAGCCGAACATGTCGTCCAGGAAGCTCTTGCGCTTCTTGCGCCGGTAGTGGCCGTGGTAGCCGTAGTGCTGCTGGGAGTGGCCGTACGCGGGTGCCGGGGCCGGGTAGCCGTGCGGCGGGGGCGGGGGCGGCGGG
>NZ_SISL01000014.1:0-41750 GCF_004307965.1 Verrucosispora sp. SN26_14.1
GACGGGAGCCGAGGCGGCGGCGCGGGACGCGGCGCGTGCCGCCGTCGCCGAACCCTTCGACCTGTCGCGGGCACCACTGCTGCGCGCCGGGCTGATCCGGCACGCCGACGACGGGTGGCTGCTCTGGCTGTCGATCCACCACGTCGCCTGCGACGGGCAGTCGCTGGAGATCCTGCTCGGCGAACTCGCCGAGGCGTACCGGGCGCTGGTCGCCGGCACCCGCCCGCCGGCCCGGGACCGGTCCCTCGGCTACGGCGACTTCGCCGCCTGGCAGCGGGACCAGCTCACCGGTGACCGCCTGTCCGACGGCGTCGAGTGGTGGCGGCAGCAGCTCGACGACCTGCCGCCGGTGCTGGAACTGCCCGCCGACCGGGTCCGCCGCCCGGTGCAGAGCTACGCCGGGCACACCCGGCACGCCGAGCTGGCGCCCGACGTGGCCGACGCCGTCCGGGCACTGGCCCGGCAGCGCTCCAGCACCGTCTTCGACGTCCTCTTCGCCAGCTTCGCCCTGCTGCTCGGGCGCTGGTCGCGCCGCACCGACGTGGTGGTGGCCACGCCGGTCGCCGGTCGGCCGGTGCCGGAGGTGGACGACCTGGTCGGGTTCTTCGTCAACACCCTCGCGCTGCGGGTGGACACCTCCGGCGCACCGACCTTCGCCGACCTGGTCGGTCGGGTCCGGGCCGCCTCGGCCGACGCCCAGGACCACCAGGACGTGCCGTTCGCGGCCCTGGTGGAGGCGCTCGCGCCGGAACGGGAGCTGGCCTGGTCGCCGCTGGTGCAGGTGCAGTTCGTGCTGCAACGCCAGGACCCCACCGGATGGCGGCTCGGCGACGGCGTGAACGCCGCCCCGGTCGGCATCGACACCGGCACCGCCAAGTTCGACGTCACCCTGCTGGTCTACGACACCGGCGCCGACGGCATGCGGGTGGAGCTGGAGTACGCCACCGACCTCTTCGACGCCTCCACCATGGACCGCTTCGCCGCGCAGTGGTTCACGCTGGTGCAGCGGTTGGTCGCCGACGCGGACCGGTCCGTCGCCGAGGTCTGCGGCCTGCCGGAGCAGGAGCGCGACACGATCGAGGGCTGGTCGGGCATCACCCGGACCTTCCCCGTCGACGCGCCCATCGGCGACCTGGTCGCCCGGCACGCGCAGCAGCGCCCCGACCACGTCGCGGTGCTCGACGGCGAGACCCGCACCACGTACGCGGACCTGCTGGCCGCCGCCGACGCGGTGGCCGCCACCCTGCGCCGGGCCGGTGTCGGTCGGGGCGACATGGTGGGGGTGTGCTGCCGCCGCTCGACCGACCTGGTCGTCGGGATGCTCGGTGCGCTGCGGGCGGGGGCGGCCTACGTGCCGCTGGACCCCAACTACCCGGCCGACCGGCTCGACTTCATCGTGCGCGACAGCGGCCTGCGGGTCGTGGTGGCCCAGAGCGACGCGATCCCGGCCGACCTGACGCTGCCCGAGGACGTCCGCACCGTGGCGATCGAGCAGGCGGTACGCGTCGACACCGCCGACGCCCCGGACCTCGTCCCACCGGCGGTCGACGACCCCGCGTACCTCATCTACACCTCCGGATCGACCGGGCTGCCGAAGGCGGTCATGGTCTCGCACCGCAACGTGCTGCGGCTGTTCGCGGCCACCGAGGAGCAGTTCCACTTCGGCCCGCAGGACGTGTTCAGCCTCTTCCACTCCGCCTCGTTCGACGTCTCCGTCTTCGAGGCGTGGGGCGCGCTGACCCACGGCGCCACGCTGGCGGTGGTGCGCTACTGGGAGAGCCGCGACCCGGAGGCGTTCTACGAGTTGGTGGAGCGCGCCGGAGTCACCGTGCTCAGCCAGACGCCGGGGGCGTTCCGGCAGTTCGAGGCCGTCGACGAGCGGCGTCGGGCGGACCTGGCCGTCCGGGTGGTCATCTTCGCGGGCGAGGCGCTGGACCCCGACGCGGTGCGTCGCTGGTGGACCCGGCACCCGGAGACCAGCCCCGAGATGGTCAACATGTACGGCATCACCGAGACCACGGTGCACACCACGTACTGCCTGCTCACCGCCGATCTGCTGGCCGAGCGGCACAGCCCGATCGGGCGGCAGGTGGCCGACCTGAGCCTGCACGTGCTGGACGAGTACGGCCGTCCCGCCCCGATCGGCGTACCCGGTGAGCTCTATGTCGGCGGTGACGGCGTGGCGCACGGCTACTGGCGTCGGCCGGAGCTGACCGCGCAGCGTTTCGTCGCCGACCCGGTCGTCCCGGGCGGACGGCGCTACCGCAGCGGCGACCTGGCGACCTGGCGTCCCGACGGCACGCTGGAGTACCTGGGCCGCCTCGATCACCAGGTCAAGATCCGGGGCTTCCGGATCGAACCGGCCGAGGTCGAGGCCGCGCTGCTGGCCCACCCCGCGGTGAGCGCCTGCCTGGTGATCGCGCACGGTGAGGCGGGCACCGAACGTCGGCTCGTCGCCTACCTGGTCGCCGACGGGGACCTGACCGTTCCCGAGGTGCACGAGTTCCTCGAACCGACGCTGCCCAGCCACATGATCCCGTCGGTGGTGACGGTGCTCGACGCCTTCCCGCTGACCGCCAACGGCAAGATCGACCGGCGACGGCTGCCGGAGCCCGGCGTCGACCGCCCGGCGCTGGCCCGGGCGTACGTGGCGCCCCGCAACGAGACCGAGCAGGCTCTCGCCGAGATCTGGGCGACCGTGCTGGAACTCGACCAGGTCAGCGTCGAGGACAACTTCTTCCACCTCGGCGGCGACTCGATCCGCAGCGTCCAGGTGATCGGCCTGGCCCGCGCCAAGGGGCTCGACTTCTCGTTGCAGCAACTGTTCCAGCGCACCACCATCGCCGCGCTGGCCGGTGAGGTCACCACCGCGCAGGCGCCCGCCGCCGAGCGGCGGCCCTTCGCGCTGATCTCCGAGGCGGACCGGGAGCGGCTGCCCGAGGACGCGGTGGACGCGTACCCGATGGCGGTGCTCCAGGCCGGGATGATCTTCCACATGGAGGCCGACGAGGGACGTCGGCTGTACCAGAACGTCGACAGCTTCCACGTCCGCGCGCCGTTCGACGAGGCGTTGATCCGGCGGGCCATCGGGCAGATCGTCGACCGGCACGACATCCTGCGGACCTCGTTCCACCTCAGCGAGTACAGCGAGATGCTCCAGGTGGTGCACCGCGAGGCGGACCTGCCGATCGAGGTGTACGACGTCCGCGAGCTGGACGAGCAGGAGCAGGACCGCCGCATCGTCGAGGTGATCGAGGGGCTGCGCGAGGTCCCGTTCGACCTGGCCCGGCCGCCGCTGTGGCGCTTCGTCTTCCACTGGCGCAGCGCGGAGTCCTTCGAGTGGACCCTGGTCGAGCACCACGCCATCCTCGACGGCTGGAGCCTGCACTCCTCGATCACCGAGATCCTCCAGCGCTACATGGAACTGATGCGCGACCCGTCGAGCAGCGCCGATCCGAAGCCCGCCTCGACCTACCGCGAGTTCGTCGAGGCCGAGCGGGAGGCGCTCGCCTCGACGGAGGAGCGGGAGTTCTGGTCGGCGCGGGTCCGGCAGGCCAACCGCCTCCGGCTGCCGCGCTGGCCGCAGGGCGCCGAGGTGGAGCCGCTGCCGGAGCCGGAGCCCGCCGTGGACGAGCAGCCGCTGCTGGAGTGGGAACTGCCGCCGGGACACTCCGACTTCTACCGCTGGCTGGAGACGAAGATCCCGGACGACCTCTGTGCCGGGTTGGAGCGGGTGGCCGCCGGTGTCGGCGTACCGCTGAAGAGCGTGCTGCTCGCCGCGCACATGCGGGTGCTGGCCCACCTGACCGGCAGCCGTGAGGTGTCCACCGGGATGGCCTTCAACGGCCGCCTGGAGGTGCTCGACGGCACCGAGTCGCGGGGCCTGTTCCTCAACTCGTTGCCGGTCACCGCGACCGTGGCCGGTGGCACCTGGGCGGACCTGATCCGGGCGATGCTCGACGAGGAGAACGAGCTGCTGCCGCACCGCCGCTTCCCGATGGCGGAGATCCAGCGCCTGGCCGGCGGGGAGTCGCTCTACGAGTCGCACTTCGTCTACAACCACTTCCACGTCATGCGGGGCCTGGCCGACCGGGACGTCCGGATCGTCGATCCGAAGATCAACTCCTTCACCACCATGCGGGTCGAGCCGACCAACTACCCGTTCGTCTGCGGCTTCCTGCGCGACCCGGGCGCCAGCGGGCTGCTGATGGGGCTCGACTACCACACCACCGAGTTCTCGCCGGAGCAGATCCGGCGCGTACGCGGCTACTACCTGGCCGCGCTGCGCTCCATCGTGGCCGACCCGGACCGCTCGTTGGTCGAGGTGGACCTCACCTCGCCCGCCGAACGTGCCCAGGTCGACGGGTGGAACCGGACCGGGCGGGAGCAGTCCCCGGAGCTGACCGTGGACGCGCTGGTGGCCGGCTGGGCGCAGGCGACGCCGGATGCGGTCGCGGTGGTCGACGGCGAGGTGTCGGTGTCGTACGCGTCGCTGCTGGCCCGCGCGGACGCGCTGGCGGCGCGCTTGACGGAGTCCGGCGTGGGCCGGGGTTCGTTGGTCGGCCTGTGCTGCCGGCGCTCCGCCGACCTCGTGGTGGGGATGCTCGGCGTGCTGCGGGCCGGTGGCGCGTACGTGCCGCTGGACCCGGACTACCCGGCGCAGCGGTTGGAGTTCATGCTGACCGACACCGACGTGCGGGTGGTGGTGGGGCACCGGGACCTGCTCGACCAGCTCCCGCTGACCGGCCGCGAGACCGTCGACATCACCGACGTGCCGCCGCTGCCCGACGGCCGGGGGACGCCGACCGGGGCCGGCACCGTCACCGAGGACGCCGCGTCCCTCATCTACACCTCCGGCTCCACCGGCCGGCCCAAGGGCGCGGTCGTGCCGCACCGTGGCATCGTCCGCCTGGTCCGCGACACCGACCTGATCCGGCCCGAGGAACTGCGCGCCGTCGGCCAGGTCTCCAACGCCTCCTTCGACCCGCTGCTGTTCGAGGTCTGGGGGCCGCTGCTCAACGGCGGCCGGGTGGTGGTGGTCCCCACCGACGTGGCGCTCTCGCCGCCGCGCTTCGTCGAACTGCTGCGCCGGGAGAACGTCAGCGCCGTCGCGATCGTCACCGCGTTGTTCAACTCCACGGTCAACGAGATCCCGGACGCCTTCACCACGCTCCAGCAGGTCTACATCGGCGGTGAGCGGATCAACCTCGGCGCGATCGACGCCGCGGTGCGGGCGGGCGGTGCCCGGATGAACAACATCTACGGCCCGACCGAGGTCACCAGCATCTCGACCTGCAACCCGCTGCCCGAGGTCCCGGCCAGCTCCGGCGCGATCGGTGCGGCGATCACCAACACCACCACGTACGTGGTGGACGAGTGGGGCCGTCCGGTCGGCGTGGGGGTTCCCGGCGAGCTGTGGCTGGGCGGCCCCGGTGTCGCCTGGTGCTACTGGAACCGGCCGGGGCTGACCGCCGACCGGTTCGTGCCGGACGCCTTCTCCGGTGTGCCCGGTGCCCGGCTCTACCGGACCGGGGACGTGGTCTCCTGGCGTGCCGACGGGACGTTGGAGTTCGTCGGCCGCGCCGACCACCAGGTCAAGGTCCGGGGTTTCCGGGTCGAGCTGGGTGAGGTCGAGGCGGTGCTGGTGGCGCACCCGACGGTGGCCTCCGGGGTGGTGCTGGCGCTGCGGTCCGGCACCGGCCCGGTGCGCCTGGTCGGCTACGTCGAGCCGGCGGCCGGCACGTCCGTGGACGTGGCCGGGCTGCGCGCGTTCATGGCCGAGCGCCTGCCGGAGTACGAGGTGCCGTCCGCGTTCGTGGTGATGGGCACGCTGCCGCTCACCCCGAACGGGAAGATCGACCGGGCGGTGCTGCCGGAGCCCGACCCCGAGCGGCCGGAGGCCGCAGGTGCGCACGTGGCCCCGCGCGACGCCCTGGAACGGGAGGTCGCCGCCGTCTGGGCCGACATCCTCGGCGTCGAGCGGGTCGGCATCGGCGACAACTTCTTCGCCCTCGGCGGGCACTCGCTCCAGGCCGTGCAGGTGGCGTTCCGCATCCGCACCACGTTCGGGGTGGACCTGGAACTGCGCCGGATCCTCGAAGCGCCGTACGTCGAGGACCTGGCCAAGGCCATCAACGAGGCGCTCGGCGAACAGGACGACCTCCTCGCCGAGGCGCTGGAGAGCGTCGAGTCGATGTCCGACGAGGACGTCCGGGCGCTCCTGGCGAACTCCTAGCCGGCCACCGACGGCCCAGTTCCGAAGGGACCTCCATGTCTGACACCCTCGCCGAGCGGCTCGCCCAGCTCTCCCCGGAGCGCCGTCGGCTGCTGCTGGAGCGGCTGGGACGCGGCGACGCGCGTCCCACCGGGATTCCGCGCGCCCCGCGCGACGAGGCACTGCCGCTGTCGTTCGCCCAGGAACGGCTCTACTTCCTGTGGCGGCTGGCACCGGCCTCGGCGGCGTACCACGCGCCGGTGGCGGTGCGCCTGACGGGGCGGGTGGACGTGGCGGCGCTGGGCACCGCGCTGTCGGCGGTGGTGGCGCGGCACGAGGTGCTGCGGACCCGGTACGTCGACGGGGCGCAGGGCCCGGAGCAGGTGGTCGAGGCGGCGGCCCCGGTGCCGCTGCCGGTGGTGGACGTACCGGCCGGGGCCGGGGCGCAGTCGGCGCTGCGGGAGCTGATCGACGCCGAGACGCTGCGGCCGTTCGACCTGGCCGAGGGGCCGGTGCTGCGGGCCACGCTGTTCCGGCGGTCACCCGAGGAACACGTACTGCTGCTGGTGATGCACCACATCGCCTGCGACGGGTGGTCCCTGCCGATCATGTGGCGGGAGCTGTCCACGGTCTACCGGGACGGCGCGGCGGCGGCCCAGCGGCTGCCCGCGCTACCGGTGCAGGTCGCCGACGTCGCCTGGTGGCAGCGACGCCGCCAGGCCGACGGCGGGTACGAGCCCGGCCTGCGGCACTGGCAGGAGCAACTGACCGAGGTGCCGGTGCTGGACCTGCCGGTCGCCCGGCCCCGCCCGACCACCCCCACCTTCGCCGGTGACCGGGTGCCGGTCCGGCTGCCCGTTGCGGTCGCCGACAGGCTGCGGGAACTCGGCCGGTCCACCGGCTGCACCCCGTTCGTCGTGCTGCTCTCCGCCTTCCAGGTGCTGCTGTCCCGGCTCTCCGGCCAGCCGGACATCGCCGTCGGCACGCCGGTCGCCGGCCGGGACTCCGACGCCGTCGCCGGGCTGGTCGGCTTCTTCGCCAACACCGTCGTGCTCCGCGGTGACCTCTCCGGCGACCCCACCTTCACCGAACTGCTCGGCCGCGTCCGGAGCGTCGTGCTCGACGGCCTGGCCCACCAGGACGTGCCGTTCGACCAGGTCGTCGAGCGGATCAACCCGGCCCGGGACGCCAGCGCCACCCCGCTGTTCCAGGTCATGTTCACCACCGACGGCGACGCGGCCGGCGCCAACGACGCCTGGGACCTGGGCGACGTCGACGTCGAGCCGTACTCGGGGGCGGCCCAGGGCGCGCAGGTCGACCTCACGCTCGGCCTGCGGGACGGTCCCGAGGGGCTGACCGGTGAACTCGAGTACAGCGTGGACCTCTTCGACGCCGACGCCGCCGAGCGGATCGTGGAGCACCTGGAACAGTTGCTCACCGGCATCGCCGAGGCACCGGACCGCCCGATCGGCGACTACCGCCTCTCCACCAGCCACGAGCGCCGTCTGGTGCGGGACTGGAACAGCACCCGGCTCAGCTACTCGCCGTCGATCTCCGTGGAGCAGCACTTCGAGGCGTACGCGGACGCCACCCCGGACGCACCCGCGCTGGTCTGGGACGGGCGGACGCTCGACTACGGCACCGTCGAGGACCGCGCGAACCGGATCGCGAACCTGCTGCGCGGGCTCGGTGTCGGCATCGACGACCGGGTGGCGATCTGTGTCGGACGCGGCCACGACACCGTGGTCGCGCCGCTGGCCGTGCTCAAGGCCGACGCCGCGTTCATGCCGGTGGACCCGGAGCAGCCGGCGGCCCGCATCGCCGTGCTGCTCGACGACGCCGCGCCGACGGTGGTGCTCTGTGACGCCAGCACCGCAGCCGACCTGCCCACCGGTCCGTGGCGGCAGGTCCGGCTCGACGACCCGGCCACGCTCGCCGACGTGTCGGCCGCCCGTCCGCCGCGTACCGCCCCGCCGTCCGCCCTCGCGTACGTGATCTACACCTCCGGTTCGACCGGTACGCCGAAGGGCGTGATGGTCACCCGGGGCGGCACGGCGAACCTGCGCGCGGCCTGGACCACCTGGGACCCGGGACCGCTGCGCCGCTGGATGACGATCGCCAGCTCCGCCTTTGACGTCTTCGTCGGTGACGTCGTCCGTAGCCTGGCCTTCGGTAGCTGTCTGGTGCTCGGCCCCCGCTCGCTGGCCCGTGACCCGCAGGCGCTGGTGGGCGAGTTGGCGGCGGAGCGCGTCGACGCCTTCGACACGGTGCCCGCCGTGCTGACCGCCGTCACCGCGCACCTGACCGAGAGCGGCCGGCGGCTGCCCGACCTCAAGCTGCTGATGGTCGGCGCGGACAGCTTCGCGATCAGCGACTTAGCCCCCGCGCTGGAGGTGCTGCCGCCCGGGGTGCGGATCGTCAACGCCTGGGGTGCCACCGAGACGTCGATCGACAGCACCATGTTCGCGGCCCGGCCCGGGGTGAGCACCGCCTCCGGCATCGTGCCGGTGGGTTCCCCGGTGGCCAACACCGCCGTGCACGTGCTCGACGAGCGGCTGCGTCCGGTCCCGATCGGGGTGGTCGGTGACCTGTACGTCGGCGGCCACGGGGTGACCCGGGGCTACCTCAACCGGCCCGGCCTCACCGCCGACCGGTTCCTGCCCGACCCGTACGGCAGCGACAGCGGCAGCCGGCTCTACCGCACCGGTGACCGGGGCCGGTGGCTCGCCGACGGGGCCGTCGAGTTCATCGGCCGCAGCGACGACCAGGTGCAGATCCGGGGTCACCGGGTCGAGCCGGGCGAGATCGAGGCGGTGCTGCGCGGGCACCACGCGGTCAGCGAGGCGTGCGTGGTGGCGGTCCGGGACGGGGTCTCCCACCACCGGCTGGTGGCGTACGTGGTGGCCGCGACCGGCACCGCGCCCACCGGCGGCGACCTCCGCGCGTACCTGGACGAGCGCCTGCCGGCGCAGTTGCGGGTCTCGGCGTTCGTGCCGATCGACCGGCTGCCCCGCACGCTCAGCGGCAAGGTGGACAAGTCCCGGCTGCCGGCGGTCACGCCCGAGGACGGCACGGTGGACCGGGTCGCCCCGCGCGACGAGACCGAACGGGCCGTGGCGCAGGTGTGGCAGCAGGTGCTGGGCCGGACCGACCCGATCGGCGTGCACGACGACTTCTTCGAGATCGGCGGGCACTCGCTGCTGGCCACCCGGGTCGTCTTCGGCCTGCGTCAGGCGCTCGGGATCGAGCTGCCGGTGCAGGCGGTGTTCGACGCCCCCACGGTCGCCTCGATGGCCGCCCGGCTCGCCACCACCGTGCACATCGCCGGCCCGGCCCCGATACCGGTGCCCCGCCTCTCCGACGGGATGCCGCTGTCGTACGCGCAGGAGCGGCTCTACTTCCTCTGGCAGTACGCGCCGGAGTCACCGGCGTACAACATGCCGGTCGCGGTGCGGCTGCACGGCGCGCTCGACGTGGACGCCCTGGCCGGCGCGCTCGGTGACGTGGTCGCCCGGCACGAGATCCTGCGGACCCACTACGTCGCCACCGACGACGGCCCGGTGCAGGTGGTCGACGCGCCGTACCCGGTCGAGCTGCCCGTGGTCACGGTCACCGGCCTCGCCGACGACCTGATCACCCGGGTCCTGCACGACGAGTGGGCCCGCCCGTTCGACCTGGGCAGCGGCCCGGTGCTGCGCGGCTTCCTGCTGCGGGTCGGCGAGCACGACCACGTGCTGCTGGTGGTGCTGCACCACATCGCCTACGACGGCTGGTCCCACCAGGTCGTGTGGCGCGAGGTGACCGAGTGCTACCGGGCCCGGCGGGCCGGCACCGCGCCCGACCTCGACCCGGTGACCCTGCACTACGCCGACTTCGCCTGGTGGCAGCGGGAGCGGCGGGACAGCGGCCGGTACGAGGAGGCGCTCGACTACTGGCAGGGGCAACTCGCCGACCTGCCGGTGCTGCGTCTGCCGCTGGACCGGCCGCGCCCGGCGACGCCCAGCTTCGCCGCCGACCGGGTGCGGCTGGAGGTGCCGGCCGAGACCGTCCGGCGGCTGCGCGACCTCTCCGCGGCACGCGGCGTCACGCCGTTCATGGTGCTGCTGGCCGCCTTCCAGGTGCTCCTGGCGCGGGTGAGCGGCCAGCGCGACATCGCCGTCGGCACCCCGGTCACCGGCCGTGACCACCCCGAACTCGCCGACGTGGTCGGCTTCCTGGTCAACAGCGTGGTGGTCCGCACCGAGCTCGGCGACAGCCCGCACGGCCCGACCTTCGCCGAACTGCTGGAGCGGGTACGCGGCACCGTGCTCGGCGCGCTCAGCCACGCCGAGGTGCCCTTCGACCAGGTGGTGGAGCGGCTCAACCCGGTCCGGGACCAGAGCATGTCGCCGCTGTTCCAGGTGATGTTCACGCTGGCCGGGGCCGAGGACGAGCCCACCGGCCTGGCCGACGTCGAGGTGCGGACGCAGGATCTCGCGCTCTCGTCGCTCCAGTTCGACCTGGCGCTGATGATGCACCTGGTCGACGACCGGCTCACCGGTGAGGTCTACTTCGCCACGGACCTGTTCGACCACACCACCGCCGAGCTGCTGGCCGACCGGCTGGTCCGGCTGGTGGGCAACCTGGTGGCGGAGCCGACGGCACCGGTCTGCGCGGTGGAGATCCTGGCCGAGCGGGAACGGCGGGAACTGCTCACCACCTGGGCGGGCAGTGCCGGCGCGGTGTCCGCCCTGACCCTGCCGGAACTGTTCGAGGCGCAGGTCGCGGCCACCCCGTCGGCCCCCGCCGTCGAGGCGGACGGGCGCACGCTGCGCTACACCGAACT
This sequence comes from Verrucosispora sp. SN26_14.1, assembly GCF_004307965.1. Taxonomy (NCBI): domain Bacteria; kingdom Bacillati; phylum Actinomycetota; class Actinomycetes; order Micromonosporales; family Micromonosporaceae; genus Micromonospora; species Verrucosispora sp. SN26_14.1. The sequence continues at coordinate 11,040 of NZ_SISL01000014.1, forward strand.
CAACGAGCGGGCCAACCGCCTGGCCCGTACCCTCGTCGCCCGGGGCGTCGGCCCGGAGCGGACGGTCGCGCTCGCGTTGCCCCGCTCGATCGACCTGATCGTCGCCATCGTCGCGGTCGCCAAGACCGGTGCGGCCTACCTGGCGGTGGACCTCACGTATCCCGCCGAGCGGCTCGCCTTCCTGCTCGACGACAGCGCGCCCACGGTGGTGCTCACCACCCGGGCGGGGCTGGCCGTGCCACCGGTGGCGGCGGCGTCCACCGCGGTGGTGCTGGAGGAGATCGACCTGGCGGCGGCCTCTCCGGCGAACCTCTCCGACACCGACCGGCTCGGCCCGCTGCGGGTCGCCGACCCGGCGTACCTCATCTACACCTCGGGCTCCACCGGCGTGCCCAAGGGCGTCGAGGTGACCCACGCCGGTCTGGCCGGGCTGCTGGCCAACCAGATCGTCCGGCACGACGCCCGGCCCGGCGCGCGAGTGTCGCAGCTGGTGTCGCCGAGCTTCGACGTGATGGTGGCGGAGGTGTCGATGGCGCTGCTGGCCGGCGGCTGCCTCGTGGTGTCGCCGACCACCGTGGCCGGCGAGGAACTCCACGCCTACCTGGCCGAGCACCGGATCAGCCACGCGCACATCCCGCCGTCGGTGCTGGCCACCGTCCCGCAACGGGAACTGCCGCACCTGAGAGCGATCATCACGGGCGGCGAGGGCTGCCCGCCCGACGTGGCCGCGTACTGGTCGACGGGCCGTCGCATGGTCATCGCGTACGGGCCGACCGAGGCGACCATCGACGTCAGCTCCCGGGTGTACGAGGCCGACGGCCCGCCCGACCCGCAGTCGGTCCGCTCCGACATCGGTCGCCCCATCTCGGGTGCCCGGGTCTACGTGCTGGACGAGGGGCTGCGGCTGGTGGCGCCCGGGGCGGCCGGCGAACTGTACGTGGCCGGTCCCGGGCTGGCCCGTGGCTACCGGGGACGGCCCGGCCTGACCGCCTCGCGGTTCGTCGCCGACCCGTACGGACCGGCCGGATCGCGTATGTACCGCACCGGCGACCTGGTGCGGTGGCGGCCCGACGGCGGGTTGAGCTTCCTCGGCCGCGCCGACGAGCAGGTCAAGGTCCGCGGGTTCCGGGTCGAGCTGGGTGAGATCGAGGCGGTGCTGGCGGCGGGCCCCGGAGTGGGCCAGGTCGCGGTGGTGGTCCGCGAGGACCGCCCCGGCGACCAGCGGCTGGTGGGTTACGTCTGTGCGGCGGACGGTGCCCGGGTCGACGTGGAGGAGCTGCGGGCCTCGGCGGCCGAGCGGCTGCCCGGTTTCATGGTGCCGTCGGCGATCGTGAAGCTGTCGGCGCTGCCGCTGACGCCGAACGGCAAGCTGGACCGGGCCGCGTTGCCGGCACCGACCCGTGGCGCCGGTGGTGGACGCCGGCCGGTCGGTCCCCGCGAGTCGGTGCTGTGCGGGCTCTTCGCCGAGGTGCTCGGCGTCGACCGGGTCGGCGTCGACGACGGCTTCTTCGACCTGGGCGGGCACTCGCTGCTGGCCACCCGCCTGGTCTCCCGGGTGCGGTCGGTGCTGGGGGTGGAGCTGACCATCCGGGCGTTGTTCGAGAACCCGACCGTGGCCGCGCTCGCCAAGGCGATCGACCCCACGGTGACGGCCCGACCGGCGGTCCGCCCGGTGCCGCGCGGCGAGCGGATCCCGCTCTCCTTCGGCCAGCAGCGCCTCTGGTTCCTGGACCGGATGGACGGCACCGACACCGGTGCCCGCAACACGCCGATCGCGTTGCGGCTGGCCGGTTCGCTCGACGCCGACGCGCTCGCCGCCGCCGTCGCCGACCTGGTGGCGCGGCACGAGCCGCTGCGCACCGTGTTCGGCGAGGAGGGCGGGGTGCCGTTCCAGACGGTCCTGCCGCCGACCCGGCCGCCGATGCCGGTGCGGGACATCACCGAGGCGGACCTCGCCGACGCGCTGGCCTCGGCCACCGCGCAGGGCTTCGACCTCGCCGCGCAGATCCCGCTGCGGGCGCAGCTGTTCCGGATCGACCCGGAACTGCACGTGCTGCTGCTGGTCATGCACCACATCGCGGTCGACGGGGCGTCGCTCGCCCCGCTGAGCCGGGATCTGGCCGACGCCTACTCGCTGCGCCGGCAGGGCAGGGCCCCGCAGTGGTCGCCGCTGCCGGTGCAGTACGCCGACTACGCGGTCTGGCAGCGGGAGATCCTCGGCGACGACGGCGACCGGGACAGCGAGGTCAACCGGCAGCTCGACTACTGGCGGGCCAACCTGGCCGGTGCGCCGGAGGAACTGTCGCTGCCCACCGACCGGGCCCGCCCGCCGGTGGCCAGCTACGCGGGGGACACCGTCGCCCTGCGGCTCGACTCCGACCAGCACGACGGGCTGCTGCGCCTGGCCCGCGACCGGCGACTGAGCCTGTTCATGGTGGTGCAGGCCGGGCTCGCCGCGCTGCTGTCCCGGATGGGCGCGGGCACCGACATCCCGATCGGCACCCCGTCGGCGGGCCGGGGTGACCCGGCGCTGGAGGCGATGGTCGGCTACTTCGTCAACACGCTGGTGCTGCGCACCGACGTCGGCGGCGACCCGAGCTTCGCCGAGCTGCTCGACCGGGTACGCGACACCGACCTGGCCGCCTACGACCACCAGGACGTGCCCTTCGAGCGTGTCGTGGAGGCGGTCAGCCCGACCCGTTCGCTGGCCCGGTTCCCGCTGTTCCAGGTGCTGCTGGCCTTCCAGAACAACGCCTCGGCCGCGTTCGACTTCGCCGGGTTGCAGGTCAGCCACGAGGCGGTCCGGCACGGGGTGTCCGAGTACGACCTGACGCTCGACGTGTTCGAGGACTACGGTCCGGACGGCTCTCCGGCGGGCCTGCGCGGCTACCTGGAGTACTCGACCGACCTGTTCGACGAGCCGTCGGTGGCGGCCCTGGCCGAGCGCCTGGTGCGGCTGCTCTCCGCCGCGGCGACCGACCCGCACCTGCCGGTCAGCGAGCTGGAGGTGATGTCGGCGCAGGAACGTCAGGCGCTCACCGTGGACTGGATGGGCCCGAGTCGGCCCGCGCCGCCGGTGCGGCTGATCGACCTGCTCGCCGAGCAGGTGGCCGCCACCGGTGACGAGGTGGCGGTGGTCCACGACGACACCCGGATGACCTTCGCCGAGCTGGACGGGCGGGCCAACCGGCTGGCCCGGTTGCTGGTCGACCGGGGGGTCGGCCCGGAGCGGGTGGTCGCGCTGGCCGTACCGAGGTCGGCGGAGATGGTCGTGGCGCTGTTCGCGGTACTCAAGGCCGGTGGCGCGTACCTGCCGCTGGACCTGGAGCATCCGGCGGACCGGCTGGCGTTCATGCTGGCCGACGCCGCGCCGGTGGTGGTGCTCGGCACCGCCGCCGGGCTCGCGGCGCTGCCCCCGCTGACCACCCCCGTGGTCCGGCTCGACGACGAGGCGGTCCGCACCGAGCTGGCCGCGCTCTCCGACGCGGAGCTGGCCGACCCGGAACGCCTTGCGCCGCTGCGGCCGGAGAACCCCGCGTACGTCATCTACACCTCCGGGTCGACGGGTCGGCCGAAGGCCGTCGTGATCGAACACCGGGGCATGGTCAACCTGTACTGGAGCCACCGCACCACGTTCTTCCGGCCCGAGGTGGCGGCGGCCGGCGGCGGCCGGTTGCGGATCGGCTTCACCGCGCCGCTGACGTTCGACACCTCGTGGGACTCGCTGCTCTGGATGCTCGACGGGCACGAGCTGCACGTCATCAACGACTTCGTGCGCCGCGACGCGGAGGCCTTCGTCGACTACATCGACCGGCAGCGCATCGGGTTCGTGGATCTGACGCCGTCGTTCATGCAGCAGCTCGTCGCGGCCGGCATGTTCGCCGACGGCCGGCACCACCCGACCGTGCTGATGGTCGGCGGCGAGGCCGTCACCGAGACGCTGTGGAACGCGATGCGGGCCACCCCGGACACCGCCAGCTACAACTTCTACGGCCAGACCGAGTGCTCGAACGACACCGCGTCGTACCGGGTCTCCGACGGGGACGTGCCGCTGATCGGCAAGCCGATCCTCAACTCCCGGCTGTACGTGCTTAACGAGGCGCTGCGGATGGTGGCACCCGGCGCCGCCGGTGAGCTGTACGTGGCCGGTGCCGGCCTGGGCCGGGGCTACTGGGGACGCGCCGGACTCACCGCGACCCGGTTCGTCGCCGACCCGTTCGGCCCGCCCGGATCGCGCATGTACCGCACCGGCGACGTGGTGCGCTGGGGGCTGGACGGCAACCTGAGCTTCGTCGGCCGCGCCGACGACCAGGTGAAGGTCCGCGGGTTCCGGGTGGAGCTCGGCGAGATCGAGGCCGTCCTGGCCGCCGACCCCGCCGTCGGCCAGGTCGCCGTGGTGGTACGCGAGGACCGCCCCGGCGACCAGCGACTGGTCGGGTACGTCTGCCCGGTCGCCGGTGGCCAGGTCGACCTGGCCGCCCTGCGGGCGCTGGCCGGCGAACAACTCCCCGGCTTCATGGTGCCCTCGGCGCTGGTGCCGATGGACTCGCTGCCGCTGACTCCCAACGGCAAGCTGGACCGCACGGCGCTGCCCGTCCCGGAGTCGACCGGCGGCGCCGGTGGCCGGGGACCGGTGGGCCCCCGCGAGACGGTGCTCTGCGGCCTGTTCGCCGAGGTGCTGGGCCTGGACACGGTCGGTGTCGACGACGGCTTCTTCGACCTGGGCGGTCACTCGCTGCTGGCGACCCGCCTGGTCTCCCGGGTGCGGGCCGCGCTGGGCGTGGAGCTGACCATCCGGGCGCTGTTCGAGAACCCGACCGTGGCCAGCCTCGCGTCGGCCGTCGAGTCCGGGGTGGCCGCCGACCCGTTCGACGTGCTGATGCCGATGCGCGTGCACGGCGACGGCGCGCCGCTGTTCTGCGTACACCCGGTCGGTGGTCTGAGCTGGTGCTACTCGGGGCTGCTCCGGCAGTCGGGCATCGACCGGCCGATCTACGGGTTGCAGGCGCGCGGCGCGGACGGCGGTGAGGTGCTGGCCGGCAGCGTCGAGGAGATGGCCGCCGACTACCTCGCCGAGATCCGGCGGATCCAGCCGCACGGCCCCTACCACCTGCTCGGCTGGTCCTTCGGTGGTCTGGTCGCGCACGCCATGGCCACCCGCCTGCAGGCCGACGGGGAGCAGGTCGCGGTGCTCACGCTGATCGACAGCTACCCGGCGATGGACGTGGAGGACGTCCGGGTGGAGACCGCGGCCGAGGCCCGGGCGCTGCTCTTCGACGCCCTCGGCCGGCCGGGTGCGGCCACCGACCGGGACGCGACGACCGGGGACCCGGAGGACGGGGAGCGGCCTGATCCGGGCGACGAACTGCTCGACGCGAAGACCGTGGAGGCGCTGACCGGGGTGGTGCTCAACAACGCCCGCCTGATGGACGCGTTCACGCCCGAACGCTTCCACGGCGACGTGCAGTTGTTCGTGGCCACCCGGACCTGGGACGACCGCCTCGACCCGGCCACGGTCTGGCAGGCGTACGTCGACGGCCGCGTCGACGTGCTGCCGGTCGACGACGAGCACGACCGGATGACGCAGGCTCCGGCACTGGACACCATCGGCCCGGCGTTGGCCGACCGGTTGCGGCACGCCCGTGACCACGAGATCCCCACGGCATGAGAGGAACCACCGATGACGCAGCCGGATGACGTCCGTTTCAAGGTCGTGGTCAACCACGAGGAGCAGTACTCGGTGTGGTGGTCGGACCGGCCCAACCCGCCGGGCTGGCAGGACGAGGGCACCGACGGCACCCGTCAGGAGTGCCTCGACCACATCGACCGGGTGTGGAAGGACATGCGGCCGCGCAGCGTGCGGACCGTTCGGGAAGCGATCCAGGGAGCGCAGGCATGATGATCCGCGACGTTGTCATCGTCGGTGGCGGGACCGCCGGCTGGATGACCGCCACCTACCTCAAGACCGCCTTCCAGGACCGGATCTCGGTCACCCTCGTGGAGTCGGCGGCGGTCGGCACGATCGGCGTCGGCGAGGCGACGTTCAGCACCATCCGGCACTTCTTCGACTACCTGGGGCTGGACGAGCGGGAGTGGATGCCGCAGTGCAGCGGCTCCTACAAGCTGGCCATCAAGTACGACAACTGGCGCGGCGACGGCAGCCACTTCTTCCACCCGTTCGAGCGGCTGCGGACCTCCGACGGGTTCACCGCGGCGGAGTGGAACCTGGCCCTCGGCGACCCGACCGAGAGCTTCGACCGGGGCTCGTTCATCACGCCGTACCTCTGCGAGGCGCAGCGCTCCCCGCGCATGCTCGACGGCAGTCTGTTCACCGCGAGCCTCGACGGTGAGCTGGGCCGCTCCACCCTGGACGAACAGCGGGCGCAGTTCCCGTACGCCTACCACTTCGACGCCGCGCTGATGGCCCGCTACCTGACCAAGCTCGGCGTCGCGCAGGGCGTCCGGCACGTCGTCGACGACGTGGTGGGTGTCGGGCAGGACGAGCGCGGCTGGATCACCCACGTCTCCACCCGCGACCAGGGCGACGTCACCGGTGACCTCTTCGTCGACTGCACCGGCTTCCGGGGCCTGCTGATCAACCAGACGTTGAAGGAGAAGTTCGTCTCCTTCACCGACGTGCTGCCGAACAACCGCGCGGTGGCGCTGCGGGTGCCCCGCGACATGGCGGAGCACGGGATCGCCCCCTACACCAGGGCCACCGCCAAGGACGCCGGCTGGATCTGGACCATCCCGCTGTACGGCCGGATCGGCACCGGCTACGTCTACTCCGACGAGTTCTGCGAGCCGGAGGAGGCGGAGCGCACGCTGCGCGAGTTCGCCGCGCCCGGTCAGGACGACCTGCAGGCCAACCACATCCGGATGCGGATCGGTCGCAACGAGCGATCCTGGGTGAACAACTGCGTCGCGGTCGGCCTCTCCAGCGGTTTCGTCGAGCCGCTGGAGTCCACCGGCATCTTCTTCATCCAGCACGCCATCGAGCAGTTGGTGAAGCACTTCCCGGACAACACCTGGGACGAGACGCTCATCCGTGGCTACAACGACAAGGTCGCGCGGGTGATCGACGGGGTCAAGGAGTTCCTGGTCCTGCACTACGTCGCCTCGCCCCGGCAGGACACCGACTACTGGCGGGAGACCAAGGTCCGGGCGATCCCGGACGGGCTGGCCGAGCGCCTGGAGACCGCGGCCGTGCGGCTGCTCGACGAGAGCACCATCTACCCGTACTACCACGGGTTCGAGGTCTACTCGTGGATCACGATCTGCCTCGGGATGGGTCTCGCCCCGAAGAGTCCCCGGCCGGCGCTGGCGCACATCGACCCCACCCGCGCGTCGGCCGAGCTGGCCGCGATCCGGGCCGACGCGGAGCGGCTGGTGAGCACCCTGCCGAGCGCGTACGAGTACCTGAGCACCATCCAACCGGCGGCGGAGGGGTGATGACGGTCGTACCGATGCGTCCCGGATCCGAGCCGTCGCTGGCCGACGGCTGCCGGACCTTCATGAGCGGTTTCCCGACCGGCGTGGCGGTGGTGACCAGTGTGGACGGCGAGGGGGCGCCGTGGGGGCTGACCTGCTCGTCGCTGATGAGCGTCACGCTGGAGCCGCCGACGCTGCTGGTCAGCCTCAAGGTGGGTAGCCGCACGCTGGCCGCCATCGAGGACCGGGGGAGGTTCGGGGTCAACCTGCTGCACGCCGGGGGCCAGCGGGCCGCCGAGGTCTTCGCCACCGGTCAGGCGGACCGCTTCCACCAGGTGAGGTGGCAGCCCCGAGGCGACGACCGGTTGCCGTGGCTGGTGGAGGACGCCTGCGGGTTCGCCGCCTGCGCCCTCTCCGACGTCCGGGTCGTCGGTGACCACGCGCTGGTGGTGGGCCAGGTCTCCGACGTCCAGTACACCGCCGACACCCCGCTGCTGTACGGGTTGCGCCAGTACTCGCGCTGGCAGCCCTCGATCGTGGAAGGGTCCACGTGCGCCAGCTAGTCCTCGTCAACATGCCCTTCGCCGACCGGCGTCGACCGTCGTTCGCGCTCAGTCAGCTCTCCGCGTTGGTCCGCCGGGACTTCCCGGACGACTTCGACGTGCAGGTCTGCTACCTCAACCACGACTTCGTCCGCTACTTCGGCGCGCAGGAGTACGACGCCATCGCCGGGGACATGGACTTCCACGTCGCCGGGGTGGGGGACTGGATGTTCCGGCAGCTCGCCTTCCCGGAGCTGCCGGACAACGTGGACGAGTACTTCAGCCGCTACTTCACCGGCCCGGCAAAGGCCGACCTGCGGCGTACCGTGCTGCGCCGCCGCGAGGGTCTCAAGGACTTCCTGCGCGGCATGGTGGAGAAGTACCGCCTCGACGAGGCGGACCTGCTCGGCTTCAGCTCGATGTTCACGCAGAACCTGCCCAGTCTCGCGGCGGCCCGGATGGTCAAGGACCGCAACCCGGCGGTGACCACGCTGATCGGCGGCGCCAACTGTGAGGCGCCGATGGGCGCGGCGTTGGCGCAGAACTGCCCGCAGCTCGACTTCGTCTTCTCCGGCCCGGCGCTGGTCACGTTCCCCGAGTTCCTGCGCAGCGTGCTCGACGACGACCTGGAGCGGGCGCACCGGATCCGTGGGGTCGTCACCCGGCGGAACCAGATGGAGAGCCGCTACCGCAAGGGGATCGGCCCCAACGCCGACATCGACGACTACTTCGACCCCGACTACACCGAGTTCCGCGAGTCGTTCGACCAGATGGTGCAGCTACCGGCCGCCGCGGCGGAGCCGATGCTGTTCTTCGAGACCTCGCGGGGCTGCTGGTGGGGGGAGCGGGCACACTGCACGTTCTGCGGTCTCAACGGTCAGACCATGGCCTACCGGGCGATGCGACCGGAGAACGCGCTCAAGCAGTTCGACTGGCTCTTCTCGCACGCGCCGTGGGCGAAGAAGTACTGCTGCACGGACAACATCATGCCGATGGACTACCTCACCGACGTGTTCCCGAAGCTCGATCCGCCCGAGGGCATCTCGATCTTCTACGAGGTGAAGGTCGGCCTGGACATCGAGGACATGACGGTGCTGGAACGCGCCGGGGTGAACGAGATCCAGCCGGGCATCGAGGCGATGGCGACGCCGACGCTCAAGCTGATGCGCAAGGGCACGTCGTCGTTCCAGAACATCCAGTTCCTGAAGAACTGCCTGCGGCTCGGGATCAGCCCGGTGTGGAACCTGCTGATCGGGTTCCCCGGCGAGGCCGAGGAGACCTATCGGCGCTACGTCGAGGACCTGCCGCTGCTGGCCCATCTGCCGCCACCGCAGGGCTGCTTCCCGGTGCGGTTCGACCGGTTCAGCCCGTACTTCAACAACGCCGCCGAGTACGGGCTGGACCTGGAACCGGTGGACCACTACCGGCTGACGTACCCGTTCGACCGTGACGGCCTGCGCGACGTGGCCTACTACTTCGCCGACCAGAACGTCTCCGACTACATGATCTCGTCGGCGACCTGGCTGCGTCCGCTGCGCGAGCGGGTCGGGCAGTGGAACTCGGCGTGGGCGGCGGGCAGCGGCCCGGCGCTGACCCTGACCCGGACGGCCGGTGGCACCACGATCCGGGACACCCGCGCGGGTGCGGAGCTGGTCTACCCGATCGACGAGGTCGACACCGAGCTGCTGCTGCACCTCGACAAGCCGGTACGGGTGGACAAGCTGGGCGCCGAGCTGCCGCATCTGGCCGAGGTGCTGGAGGCGCGGCTGGCCGGACTGCGGGAACGCGGGCTGCTCTTCTTCGAGGGACACCGGGTGATGAGCGTCTGCGTCTCCGACAGCGACGTCGACCCGATGCCCCGCCCCCGCCGCACCGTGGTCGGCGGGACGCGGTCGCTGCCGCTGTCGCCGACCCGGCCGCCCCGGGACGTCCGGAACCTGTCCCTTCCGGTGGCCTGACCCAGGAGCGAGGGAGCCAGTCATGCCACTCGTCGTGGCCAACGGCACGAAGATCAGCTATGCCGAGCGCGGCACCGGGGAACCCGTCGTCCTGGTGATGGGGACCGGTAGCCCGGGCAGCGTGTGGCAGCTGCACCAGGTGCCGGCGCTGGTGGCGGCCGGGTACCGGGTCGTCACCTTCGACAACCGTGGCGTCGCGCCGGTGCCGCCGGGCGCGGCGAAGCCGACCGTGGAAGACCTCGTCGGCGACGTCGTCGCCCTGGTCGAGCGAATCTGCGGCGGCCGGGCCCGGCTGGTCGGCACGTCGATGGGCGCGCACGTGGTGCAGGAGGTGATGGTCACCCGGCCGGACCTGGTGCAGCAGGCGGTGCTGATGGCGACGCGGGGCCGGACCGACACGTTCCGGGGCGCGCTCGCCACGGCGGAGGCGGCCATCGCGCTGGGGGAGGCGACGCTGCCGCCGCAGGCGTACGCCGTGTGGCGGCTGATCCAGAGCCTGTCCCCGCACACGCTCAACGACGAGAAGCAGGCCCGCTCCTGGCTGGACCTGATGGAGTTCTTCCCGCCCTCTCTGGAGGTGGCCGAGGCCCAGACCGAACTGGAACGGATGGCGGACCGGCTCGACGCGTACCGGGCCGTCACACCGCCGACGGACGGCACTCTGGTGGTCGGCTTCGCCGACGACCTGGTGACTCCGCCGCATCTCGGTCGGGAGGTCGCCGAGGCGATCCCCGGCGCCCGGTTCACCGAGGTCGCCCGGTGCGGGCACTTCGGTTATCTGGAACGGCCGGACGCCGTCAACGCCCTGCTCGTCGAGTTCTTCCGGTCAACCGTGGCGTGACCGTGTTCCTTCCGCATGTTCGACGCGATGAAAGTGCGTTGTCCGCGCCGCGACCGGTGGCTCGGGTATGGGCGAAAACGGCGTAAGAGAAGCGAATAGGAGGTAACTGTGGAAGCTTCTGTGGTGGATCCCCTCGCGAAACTCGCGGCGCACGAGGTCAGCTCGGAACAGCTGACCGAGGCACGTGAGCACCTCGCGAAGTTCGGTTTCACAAAAGTGTCCTTCGTCGTTCCGGAGGAGTTGAAGGAGACCGTCGCGACCGAGGTGCTGAACCTGGTCGGCGAGGCCGGTGTCCGACGCGACCTGCGGTTCGCCGCGACCGGCAACACCCTGCGCCGGATGCGCAACGTGCGACGGGACGAGGTGGCCGAGCGCAGCACGGTCATCCCGGCGGTGTACCAGTCCGAGGCCCTGCTCGCGCTGCTCTCGAAGGTGGCCGGCGAAGCCGTGCTGCCCTGCCCGTACGAGCCGGAGCAGTACGTGATCACCCGGCTCGAGGAGAGCGGGGACACGCACGGCTGGCACTGGGACGACTACGCCTTCGCGCTGGTCTGGATCATCGAGTGCCCGGCGGTCGAGCACGGCGGCTTCGTGCAGTGCGTGCCGGGGACGACGTGGAACAAGGAGAACCCGGAGATCCACCGGGCATTCCTGGCCGGCCCGACCTATTCGGCCTCCTTCGTGCCCGGTGACCTCTATCTGATGCGCACCGACACCACCTTGCACAGGGTCTATCCGATCACCGGGGGAGTACGGACGATCATCAATATGGGTTACGCCGCCACCACCGATCTGGAACGGCACATCTCACACGAGACGATGGACGCGTTGTGGGCTGAGTCGTCTCCGGCGGCGCCACAAATCCGCTAAGGAGGAAACAATGACCGACACCATCGTCGAGACATATTCTGCGGACGCTCCCTCGTACACGGTCGGAGCAGCCGCGAGCCTCTTCTCGTCCTATGTGGTCACCTCGGCGATCTCCGCCAGCCACCAGATCGGCCTGCTCGACCTGTTGCACGCCGAGGGCGGCACGGACGTGGCCACGGCCGCCGGCAACCGCCTCGACCACGGCGTGGTCCGGGGGCTGCTGGACACGCTGGTCTGGGCGAAGGTGGTCGAGGCCGACGGGGACCGGTACCGGACCGGACCGGGCTTCGCCGACGTCTACGCCGCCCGGGGCTACTTCTACTGGGTGGTCAAGGGGTGCGGCGAACTGTTCTCCATCGCCCCGGACGTCGCCGCACCCGAACAGCGGACGGGCGACTTCTACCACCGCGACATGCGGGCCGTGGCGATCGGCTCCCGGCTGATCGGCGACAGCGAGGTGGAGCCGCTCTTCGACGAGATCGTCACCGGGCTCGACTTCGCCGTGATCGCCGACCTCGGCTGCGGCTCCGGGCAGCGCCTGATCCGGATCGCCCAGCGCGACCCGTCGGTGAGCGCGGTCGGCGTCGACATCGCCCGGGGCTCGGTGGAACTGGCCGAGAAGTCGGTGGCCGACGCGGGCCTGGAGGGTCGCGTCCACATCGTCCAAGGTGACGTGCTGGCCCTGGAGCCCACCGAGGTCTTCGCCGACGTGGAGGTGGTGACCTGCGTCTTCATGGGCCACGACTTCTGGCCGATGCAGCGGTGCGTCGACGGGCTGGCCAACCTGCGCCGGGCGTTCCCGAACGTCAAGCGACTGATGCTCTGCGACGTGGTCCGTACCCCGGGTCCGGCCAGCCCGGAGACGACCACCATCTTCACCCTCGGCTTCGAGCTGATCCACGCCCTGATGGGCGTCTACATCCCCAGTCGGGAGGAGTGGTTGGAGGCGTTCGAGGCAGCCGGGTGGGACCTGGTCCGCGAGCGTCACGTCGCCGCGCCTCCGTCCGGGATCCTCTTCGAGCTGGTCCCGTCGGCCCCCAGGAGCGCCTGAGATGTCCAACCCGTTCGACCGGCCTGACGGCACATACCTGGTGCTGGTCAACGCCGAAGCGCAGTACTCCCTGTGGCCCGAGTCGAACCCGGTGCCCGACGGCTGGTCGGTGGCGCACGGCCCGGCCGGGCGCGACGACTGCCTCGCCTTCGTCGAGATCACCTGGGCGGACATGCGGCCGGCGAGCCTCGCCCGGGCGATGGCGGCGGACTCCGGAGCGTCCCGGTGACCACCGACTGGCCCCGATACCAGCTCAGCGACGCCGATCTGACGGCGTTGCGTGCGATCAGCGAGACCGTACGCTCGACGCCCGACGTGGACCCCCGGCAGCCGGACTTCTACGACCGCCACCGGTACGCGGTGCGGCACCTGCCGGCCGGTCTCTGGGAGTTCCTGGACGAGTTCCGGCACGGCGAGCCGGCCGCGGCCTGCTCGGTGCTCGGCTTCCCGGTCGACGACGGGCAGGTCGGGCCGACGCCGACGCACTGGGACGCCGAGCGGCGCGGCAGCCACGTCACCGAGGTCGAGGTGTTCATGGCGCTGTGCGGCATGGCGCTGGGGGACCCGTTCACCTGGACCACCCTCCAGGGCGGGCGGCTCATCCAGAACATCGTGCCGATCGCCGGTGACGAGGTGCGGCAGAACGGTCACGGCAGCGAGGCGTTGCTGGAGTTCCACACCGAGGACGCCTTCCACCCGAGCCGCTGCGACTACCTGCTGCTGTTCGGCGTCCGCAACGAGGACAAGGTGGCCACCACGGTGGCGTCGGTCCGGGAACTGGACCTGGACCCGGCCGACGTCGAGGTGCTGCGGCAGCCGCGCTATCACATCCTTCCCGACGACGAGCACATCCGTCAGCTCACCCTGAGCCAGCCGGACCATCCGGCCCTCAAGCTGGTCGAGCGGATGCGGGACGACCCGGATCCGGTCGCCGTGCTGTTCGGCGATCCGTCCCGGCCGTACCTGCGGATCGACCTGCCGTTCATGCGGTGCGTGGGCGGTGACGACGACGCGGCCGCCCGGCGGGCGCTGGACGCGCTGCACTCGCAGTTGCTCGCCCACCAGCACGACGTGGTGGTGGAGCGCGGCACGCTGCTCATCGTCGACAACTACCAGGCGGTGCACGGCCGCAAGTCGTTCCGGGCCCGGTACGACGGGACCGATCGGTGGCTCAAGAAGTTGACGGTCAGCCGCAACCTGCGGTCGGGCAGCGGGTCGCCGGCGGGCGGCCGGGTGCTGGTCTGACCGGGAACACCGGTGGTGGGCGCGGTCACCGCGCCCACCACGACCCAACGAGAACTGGGAGAGTTCGATGCGGACGGTAATCATCTCCGGTGCCTCCAGCGGCATCGGCTGGGCCACGGCCCAACGGTTCGCCGCGGGCGGGGACCGGGTGTTCAACCTGGACGTGCAGGCCCCCGCCGATCCGCAGAACCCGGCGGTGCAGTGGATCGAGACCGACGTCGCGGACTGGTCGGCGGTCCGCGACGCGGTCACTCAGGTCGCCGAGACCGCCCCGATCGACGTGGTGATCGCCAATGCCGGCATCAGCGTGCGGCACGGGGTGCTGGACCTGTCCGAGGCCGACGCGCGCCGCGTCATCGACGTCAATCTGCTGGGCGTGCTCGGACTGTGGCAGGCGGCGGCCCGGGTGATGGTGCGGCAGCGGGCCGGCGTCCTGCTGGCCACCGCATCGGTCAACGGCGCGCGCGGATACCCGCTCTACGCCGACTACAACGCGACCAAGGCCGGCATCGTGGCGCTGTGCCGCACGTTCGCCCTGGAGTTGAGCCCGTGGATCCGGGTCGCCTGCGTCAGCCCGGGTGCGGTGCTCACGCCCATGCAGTTGGCCGAGTACACGCCGGCGATGCTCGACGAGGTGAACGCGAAGATCCCTGCCGGACGGCACGCGTCACCGGACGAGATCGCGGCGGCGTTCCACTATCTCGCCTCCCCGGAGGCGAGCTTCCTGACCGGGCAGGAGTTGGTGATCGACGGCGCGGAGACCGCCGGCGCGACCACCGCCGTGTTCGGCGCCGACACGAGCGAACGGAGTGAGCAGATCATCGAGGCAGACGCGCCCGGGGGCGGCACGCAGGGCGGTGCCGGTCGCAGGGAGCAGGGGACGACGCGGAGCGGAGTGCCGGCATGAGGAAGCAGGAGTCGGAACAGACCAGGAAGACGGTGTTGCTGGTGGTGATCGGTGCGGTCGTGTTGCTGGTGCTCGCCGGAGCGGGGTCGGCCGTGTTCCTGACGGCCCGCAGTGGTGGTGTCGCCAAGGACGTGGTGGACGACTACTACCGTGCGTTGGAGGAGCGGCGCTTCGACGACGCGTACGGGTCGCTCTGCGCCGACGTACGCGCCGACCAGTCCCGGGAGGCGTTCACCTCGGCGGCCGAGGCGCGGCTGCCCAGCTCCCACGAGATGACCGGTGAGCTGCGGGTCAACGGCCTGCCGTGGAAGACCACCGGCACGGTCGGGGTCAGCGTCAGCTACGCCGACGGCACCACCCAGGCACGGCTGGTGTCGATGCTCCGCGAGGACGGCGACTGGCTCATCTGCGAACCGTCGGTGTGACCCGCCGCGCCCTCGCCCCGTGGTCCCGCGTCGCGGGACCTCCCGGGGCGGGGCGCGGACCGGATCACAGCCAGCGTTGCCGCACCGCGTTGGCGCCGGCCTGGAAACGGCTCTCCGCGCCCAACCGGGTGGTCAGGTCGGACATCATCCGTTGCACGGTGCGGACCGACAGGCCGAGTTTGCGGGCGGTGGCCTCGTCGGTATAGCCGTCACCGAGGAGTTGGAGCAACTGCCGCTCGGTCGGTTCCAACCCGTTCTCGTCGGCGTTCGCGGCGGCGCCGAACGGTGTCGCGGTGGACCAGGCGTGGTCGAACAGCGCACTGAGGGCGGCGGTGACGCCCGGATTGTGGATCTCGACGGCGCCCTTGCGGGCGTCGGTGGGGTCGACCGGCAACAGGGCGATCCGACGGTCCACGATGATCATCTGGAACAGCACCACCGGCAGGCAGCGGGTCTCGCCGCCGAGGTTGTTGAACCAGCGGGCGTAGGCCAGCGTGTCCGGGTCGTTCCGGAAACTCTCCTGATAGATCGACTTGATGGTCACGCCCCGCTCCAGGGCCTCCTGGTTGACCGGCTTGCTGGCGGCCATCGCGTCCGGCCGGTGCGCCCCGCCCGGGTTGAACGAGAGGCACTCCACCTGCGTCAGCCGGGCGAGTTGCTGGAGGCGTTGGCGCACCGAGTCGAGCTGCACGATCTGGATCAGTTGGTCCTGCTGGTCGGGCTGGTCGACGTGGTGCGCCTCGGAGAGCGCGTCGATGGCCGCCTGGGTCGCCTCGATCTCGTACTGCTGTTGGGCGATGTCCGCCTTGGCGCGGGCGAGCAGCGCCGCGAGACCGACCTTCGGACTGGTCGGCGTGATCTTGCCGGGGCTGACGGGCGACTCGCGGACCAGAGCGAGTTCGATCAGCTCGTCGAGTGCGTCGTGCACCTGCCGCGCGTCGATGCGTAGGGACTCGGCGATCTCGGCGACCCCCCAGGTCGACTGGCGCAACATGGTCATGTAAACGGCCTCTGCGGTGGTCGATATGCCCAGGGTGCTGAACACGCTGCTCCCTTCCACTAGTACTCCGTGCCTGACCGGTGGCGTGCCGGGAAAGAGATTGTCAGATGGCAAAGACGGCTGGCAAGATCCTGCCACGCTGACGTGAACCCGCCTGGCGCGATCCCGTCACTTCGATCTTGTTGACCGTATCCGGGCGTCGCAAGAGACTGGCTTCGCCGACGCGGTAATCGGGGAAACCGTTAGGCAGGTTGCCTGATTCGGGAAGGAAAGACGCCGTATGTCTCGTCGCATGAAGTTCGCCCTTGCCGCCCTGGCTCTCGTGGTCAGCGCCTCCGCTCCGGTGCTCGGAGACCGGGTTCCCAAAACCGACGGGCCGACCGCCGGGTACTCCTGGGGAATGCCGCTGCGCTAGGTCGCGGATGCCGTTCGCTGAACGTGGGGGTGTGTTGGCGGGGGGATGTCTACGACACATTGGATGGAAACGTGCAGCTGTCAGCCGTAACGCTCATTCCGGTGACGACGGCACGGACGCCGCTGACGCCCGAACGGCTAAGGGACCTGATTCTCGGCTGTCGTGTGGACGGCGATCGGGTCGAACACGTCAAGGTTATAGAACGAGCGGGTTTGATGTGGATAGGGGCCTATGTCGCTATCTGTGACATGAGATCCGCCGAACTGAGTCTGGCTGATCTTTGTGTACGGGCCGCCGAGCGACTCGACGGCTGGGAGGTGATCCGGCAGTGGGAGCTGTGATCATCGTCCGGTCGCGCGGCGTCCGACACCCGCTCTGAATGGGCGGCGGAGGGTCCGACTTTCACTCTCCGTGGTCCGGTGGAAATGCAGCAGGACCGTGCCGGCCGATGGTCGGTCGGTGACGCGTGCCGTTATCGATGGGCATATAAGGTGATATACGATAGCCCAAGCTCAATACCCGTCCGTTCCACCATTACTGATAGAAACCTCGTCCAGCGGGCTGCTTATCAGGATCGGCGCGTACTCAGCGCCGACATCAGCGCCCTGCTGCTCAGCGCCGAGTTGACCGACCTCACCCGGACCGAACTCCTGGTCGTGGCGCCCGTACCCGGTCAGATGCCGCTGCCGGCGGAGGTGTTCGGCGAGCTACGGGCCCGCAACCTGACGGTCCGCCTGCTCTTCACGCCCGGCCGGGAGTCGCCGGCCGAGCCGGTGGCCGCCCTCGCCCGGGACGGGATCGCCCTGCCGGCCCCGGTGGACCTGCCCTACTTCCTCGTGGTGCGGGACCGGGCCGTGGTCTATCTGCCCCACCAGGATCCGGTGAACCCGTGCAACGGCCGGCTCACGCGGATCCGCAGCGTGGTGATGGGTGACTCGATGGCCACGGTGTTCGGCCTGATGTGGGACACCGCGGTGCAGCGCACCCGGGCCGCCCGCACCACGACCGCCCGGGTCGACGAGGGCGAGGAGCTGATCCGCGCGCTCGGCGACGGACTCACCGACGACCAGGCCGCGGCGACGTTGCACATGAGCCGGCGGACCTTTGCCCGGCGGGTGTCCGACATGATGCACCGGCTCGACGCCAACACCCGATTCCAGGCCGGTGTCCATGCCGCGCGGCGCGGCCTGGTCTGATCAGACCGCCAGGTATGGCACCGGCCAGTGCCGCATCCGGAACGGGAGTACGAGCGTGCGGCCGTCGGCTTCGACGGCCAGACCTGCCTCGACCGCGTCAGCGACCAGCTCCGCGTCGTCGGCCTCCGGGCGGCCGTCCGCCGACTCGGCGAGAATTTCGAACCGGTCGGCACCGTCCTCGATCACCATCCGCGAGGCCGGCTGGCCGGGCCGGACGTCCTTGATCGTGACGATCCCGGGCCCCCGGCGGTAGTAGAACGACCCGTAGCGGTAGTCCCGCGCCCACGCCACCGTGTGGGTGACGTCGTCCAGTTCCACGCCGAGGCACGGTGGCAACAGGTGCGAGTAGGTGTGCAGCGGGAACGACGGACGACCGCTCAGCGTCCACCGCAGCCGCACCGCGTGGCTGGTGACCGCACGGAGCAGCCGCAGCAGGTCGAGGTCCTGCGCCGGGGACTGCCCGAACCGCAACGGCTCGGGCAGCTCGACCGCGAGCAGGCTGTACGCCGCCGGGTCCGTCCGCAGTGCGTCGAAGGCGATCACCGCGCTCGTCGCCGTCGTCATGGGATCAGCTCACCTTCAACGGTTCGGTGGGGGTGGCCAGGGAGATCCAGTGGCCCTGCTCGGTGAAGAGCAGCCCGTCACCGGCCAGCTTCGCCAACCAGTCCTGCAACTCCTCCGGGGGCAGGCCGTACTCGGCGACCCGGGCGGCCAGGGCCTTCGCGGTCCGCCCGTTCTCCAACTCGCGGTACGCGGCCACGAACCCGGCCCCGGTGATCCGGTGGTCCTGCTCCGGCCAGCCGACCCGCCGGTCCTCGATCACGATCTCCTCGTCGTCGGCACTGAGGATCCGCAACGAGCTGGACGGGTACGCGTCGATCCAGATCCCGATGAGCTTGTGCAGCCCCTCGGCGTCGGTCTCGGAGAGCCCGGCCGGATCGGTGTCGAACAGATAGACCATGTCGGTCAGCTGTTCCGGCGCGAGTGCGTAGACGTGGTCGTACATCCTGGCGGGCCGGCGGTTCGGGAACCCCAGCAGCGGGTTCTCGAAGTACGGGCTGAAGCGCTCCAGCAGGATCCGGGCGGCACCGGCCGGCGGTTGCAGGTGCACCAGTGCCGGTAGTTGCCGCAGGACCGCCTCGTAGTCGGCGGTGGACTCGGTCGGGAATCCGTAGAGCCAGCTCCAGGAGACGGTCAGCGAGGCGGCCTCGCAGTCGCGCAGCGTGCGGACGTTGCGTACCCCGGTGACGCCCTTGTCCATCAGCTTGAGGACCGGGCTGACCAGCGACTCGATGCCCGGCTGCACGTGGGTGACACCGGCCTGCCGCAACACGGTGATCTCGTCCGGGCGCAGGTTCGACTTGACCTCGTAGTGGATGCGCAGGTCCCAGTCGAGCGCGGCCACGCTGGGCAGCAGATCACGGTAGTAGCGGTTGTCGATGATGTTGTCGACCATGATCGCGTCCAGCGTCTGGTGCCGGCGGACCAGCGAGGTCAGCTCCTCGATGACCGTCTCCGGCGCCTTGGCCCGGAACTGCATGCCGGTGCCGTTCAGGCCGCAGAAGGTGCAGTGGTGCTTCTCGCCCCACCAGCAGCCCCGGGCGCTCTCCAGCACCAGCTTCGGCTCCACGTACTCGCCGACCGGCGACTCGGCGATGAGCGCGAACCAGTCGTCGTAGTCCGGCACCGGCATCAGGGCCGGCGGGATCAGCTTTCCCTGCGGGTTGTCGTGCCGGCCGTCCTGGTCACGCCAGCACAGTCCGGGTACGGCGGCCAGGGCTATCCGGCCGTCCAGCGCGTCGAGCAGGGCGGGGAAGGCGATCTCGCCCTCGCCGCGGACGACGTAGTCGACGAAGGGGAAGTTCTCGTGGATCGCGGCGCCCATCATCCCGTCGCAGTTGCCGCCGCCGAGCACGATGGGCACGTGCGGAGCCAGCTCCTTGATCCGCTTGGCGGTGGCGAGGCTCGGCGCGTTCTGCATGAACGTCGTGGTGAAGCCGACCAGGGTCGGTTCGGTGGCGAGGATCTCGCGGGCCGCGACCTCGACGAAGCCGGCGGCGTACTCGCGCATCCGGGTGACCCGGTCGATGTCGAGGCCACGGTCCTCGGCGTAGCGGCGCAACTCCGGCACACCGAACGCGTCGTCGCCGCGCAACACCCCGGCGAACACCCAGTCGCCGAGCCCGTGGAACAGCCCCTCCTCCGCGACCTCGGTGTACTCCGGCGGTCCCAGTTCGCCGCCGGAGGCCTCAAGCAGGTACTCGGCCCACCGGATGCCGCCGTGGTAGCTGAGTGGTTCCGGTCGGCCGGCGGCGACGGTGACGGCCTTCAGTAGTCCGATGGGCAGCGACGGGCAGTCCAGGGACTGCCACGGCATGGCCGCGAGGCAGATGGTCATCGTCTCGTCTCCGGGATCCGGCGCGGGTGGCAGGAACTGGTGGGCAGCGCGGGCTACCGGTGGTCCGGGCGGGTCACCCCACCCGGACCACCGGATCAGTCACCTGTGTTTCACAGGATGACGGCGTACTTGCAGGAGCCGTGCGTGACCTTCTTGATCGCCACCTTCTTGATCTTCATTTACGTTCACCTCCTTCGAGGTCGAGGAAGGACAGACCGGCGGCCCGCAGTCGGGCCCGGTGCCGCCGGACGAACCAGGACCGCACCTTCTCGGGGTCGCGGCCGGTCAACGTGGCGCACGACGTCGCGATGCTGTTCAGCGCCGTGATGTCGAAGCCGATGTCGTGCCACTCCTGGCCGTGCGCGCGCCAGAGTTCGGCGCCGGCCGGGGTGGCGGAGACCCGGGAGAGATAGTTCAGCCCGATGGCGATGTGCTGCATCTCGTCGGTCCGCACCGCCTCGTACAGGCGGGCGAGCGGGTCACCGGCGAAGATCTCGCTGAAGAGGATGAACTCGTCCGACGCGAGCCCCTCCAGGATCGTGTGGACCAGCGCCCGACCCATGTGCGGCAGGCTCAGCAGCATCTCGTCGAGCGGTTCCATCGTCTCCTGCGCGTCCGGCTCGACGTCGCCGCCGATCGCGCGGGCGTACTGGTAGAAGGCGTCCGCGTGGCGTGCCTCGTCGGCGGTGGCCAGGGCCAGGCTGAAGCGGAACGGCGCGTCCTCGGTGTTCGCCGCCAGCGTGGCGGCGGCGACCAGTCCGGCCTGCTCGGCGTAGTACCCGCGCGAGGCGGCCCGCCAGGCGATCTCGGTGCGGTCCCAGTCCTTGCGGCGCAGTCCGTCGCCGATGATGTCGCTCGCGCGCCAGGCCTTCTTGTCCCGGGTCACACCGAAGACGCGGTACGCGACGGCGTCGCTGTCGAGTTCATCGTGACGAATGAGTGCCATGACCAGCTCCACTACCGACAGGGGAAGGGATCTCGGCCTCACGTCTGGCAGGGCGATCCGGCGGCGAACCCGTGGGTTCGGCTGGGACCGGCCACGCGCCTCGTGTCCTGCCTGCGGCCGGTGCTACCAGCCACTTCTCCGCCCGGAGCTTGGCGCCACGGTAACGGCGGTGTGGACCATGGTCAAGGTGCCCGCCGGGCGGTGGCACGGACCTGCCACCCGGGCGGCATACCCTGCGCTGATGACTGCGGGACTGGGGCGGCTACGGCGCCGGGTGGAGGGTCTGGGCCCGCTGGTCGCGGCGCACGGGGCCGGTGTCGTCGGCACCGAGATCACCGCGCTGGCGCTGCCCACGCTGGCGATCCTCCACCTGGGAGCGTCGCCGCTGGTGGCCAGCGCGTTGTTCGCGATCGAGTTCGGCACGCATGCCCTCGCGTCCCCGATGCTCGGGGTGGTGGTCGACCGGACCCGCTCGCCGCGCCGCCTGCTCGTCGGTGGGAGTCTCGGCTACGCGGCCGTGGTGGCCACGGTGCCGGTCGCCGGTCTGCTGGACGTGCTCACCATCCCGATGCTGGCCGTGGTCGCGGTCGTCGCCGGTGGCCTGGGTGCCCTGGTCACCATCGGCCTCCAGGCCTCGATTCCCCGCCTGGTCCCGGCGGAACGGCTGGTCCAGGCGAATTCGGCGATGGCCGGGGCGCGGTCGGTCGGGCAGGTGGCCGGGCCCGCCCTGGCCGGCTGGCTGATCCAGGTGGCCGGCGCCGCCGCCGCGATGGGCGTCGACGCGCTGGCCCGGCTGGTCAGCGTGGTCGCGTACGCCCGGCTGCGGATCGGCCCCCGCACCGACCCCGCCGCCACCTCCGCGGGTGCGACGGCCGGACTGCTCGACCAGCTGCGCGAGGGCGTGGCGGCGATGCGTCAGCGCCCGGTCCTGGTGCGGGTGGCGGTGACGGCGGCGGCCCTCAACTTCGGCGGCTCGGCGCTCGGTGCCCTCTATCTCGTCTACGCCTACCAGCACCTGCACCTGTCACCCGGGCTGATCGGGATCACCTACGTGGTCAGCAGCGTGGTGTCCATGCTGGCCGTCACGGTGGCGGGCCGGGTCATCCGCCGGCTGGGCATGACCCGGGTGGTGCCGGTGTTCGCCCCGCTGGCCGGTGCCGCGCTGTTCCTCATCCCGGCCGCCACCGTCGCCCCGCCCTTCGTCACGCTCGTGGTCTACGAGGCGATCTTCTCGTTCTGCGCCACCGTCTGGTTCATCGCGACCACCACCCTCCAGCAGTCGCTGGTGCCCACTCACCAACTCGGCCGGGTGATCGCCCTCGGGCGGGCCGCGACGACCTTCGCGATCCCGGTCGGCGCACTGCTCGGCGGAGCCCTGGCGCAGTGGTGGGGACTGGTGCCCACGCTGATCCTGTTCGCCTCCGCCGCGCTGCTCGGCGGCTGCGTGAGCAGCCTGCGCGGCACCGGTACGGACCTGTCCGGCCCGGAAGATGGCACGATCTCGCCAATCGACGATTCCGACGGCGGCGACCAGGTTGGCAGCATCGCGCCATCCTCGGAGCCAGCCGTTGACGCCGCACCCCGCCGACCCGAAAGTTGAACCGGCATCACGTTTGGCGCACCGCGTTCTGCGATCTCCGCCCGGGACCGCACTCGCTGAGAAGCCAACGACGGGAAGCACCATGGACCTGTTGTCCGCCTACCGTGACATGCTCACCATCCGACTCTTCGAGGAAAGCCTGCTGCGGTGCGCGGAACAGGGCCTGGTGCCCGGCGCGATCCATCCGTACACCGGTCAGGAGGCGGTCGCCGTCGGTGTGCTGGGCGCCCGGGACCCCGCCGAGTGGGTGGTCAGCTTCTACCGCTGCCACGGGCACGCCCTTGCCGCCGGTTGCCCGCCCGACCGGGTGATGCGCGAGGTGCTCGGCCGCAGCGGTGGTCTGTGCGGCGGCAAGTCCGGCTCGATGCACCTCGCCGACCGGGACCACCGTCTGCTCGGCTCGACGTCGATCGTCGCCGCCCAACTCCCGATCGCCGCCGGTGCCGCGATGGCCGCCCGGCTCGACGGTGACGGGCGGGCCGTACTGGTCTTCTGCGGTGACGGCGCGCTCGGTGCCGGCGGCGCGTACGAGACCCTCACCATCGCCGCCGCCCAGCGGCTGCCGCTGCTGGTGGTCTGCGAGGACAACGGCTGGCAGGACCAGACGGCGAGTGCCCTGGTACGCCATCTGAGCCCCGTCGAACTCGTCGCCGGGTTGAAGCTGCCGTACGTCGAGGTCGACGGCAACGACGTCGAGGCGGTGCACGACGCGGCCGACACCGCGTTGGCGGCCTGCCGTGCCGGCACCGGACCGCAGGTCGTCGTGGCGCACACCTACCTGCGCGACTTCCACACCCAACTCGGGCAGCATCCGCCGCCGCAGTACCGGCCCGAGGAGGAACGGCGACGGTGGGCGGAACGCGATCCACTGACCGTCGCCGCCGGACGGCTCACGGTCGACCTGACCGCCCTGCACGCCGAGGTGGCCGCCGAGGTCGACGCGCTGCTGCAGGCGGCGCTGGACGCCGAGGAGCCCGATCCGGCGACCGCGACCACCGGCGTGACCGTCACCGGTGACCTGATCGGGGCGGGCCGGTGAGCCGCCGGCACCCGATCGGTGAGGCGGTCCGGGAGGCGTTCACCGAGCAGCCGACGCTGAGCCACTTCAGCACCTTCCAGCAGGAGGACCTGGTCGCGCAGTACGGCCCCGAGCGGATGGTCCGGATGCCGATCGCGGAGAACGCGATGCTCGGCATGGCGCTGGGCATGGCCCTGGTGGGTCGGCGGGTGCTGTTCAGCGTCCACCGGGCGGCGTTCCTGTTCAGCGCCTTCGACCAACTGGTCAACCAGGTCACCACCTGGCGGTACATGAGCGACGGCCAGTTCTCGGTGCCGCTGGTGATCCGGGGCGTCACCCAGGGCGGCGAGCACCTCGGCGCGCAGCACGAACACGTGCCGTACGGCCTGCTCAGCCAGATCCCCGGCCTGGTCGTCGCCGTACCCGGCTCGCCGAACGCCGTCGGCGGCCTGCTGCGGACCGCGCTGCGACACCCCGACCCGGTCGTCCTGCTGGAGTCCCCGCGCCTGTTCACCCCCACCTGGGCCGACCTGCCGGAGCCCGAGCCGTCCGCGGCCCCGCTGCCGTTCGGCGTCGCCGGGCTGGCCCGGCCCGGCGACGACCTGACGCTGGTCGGGATCGGCAACACGGTCATCGAGAGTCTGCTGGCCGCACGACGGCTGGCGGAGCACGGCGTCCAGGCCCGGGTGGTCGACCTGCGGACGGCGGCGCCCCTGGACCGGGACGGGGTCGCCGCGATGGTGGTGCCCGACCGGCCGGTGATCCTGGTGGACGAACAGCCCCGGGCCGGGTCCGTCCTCACCGATCTGGCCTATCACCTGGTACGCACCGGCGCCGTCCGCCCCGAGCACGTCGAGCTGCTCACCGGCGTCCCGGTGCCCGCGCCGGTGAGCCCGGCGCTGCTCGACGGCCTGCTCCCCGACGCGGACCGCATCGTCCGCGCGGCACTCGACACCCCGGCCCCCCTCACCCCGCGGAGATGACCATGACGAACAGCGAGTACGCGGTCTGGCACGGCCTCACGCCGATGGGCCCCCACCTGCGGGAGAACGGCCCCGATCTGTTCCTGGTCAGCGGCGCCGGCAGCCACCTGGAGGACGCCGCCGGGCGGCGCTACCTGGACGCCCGCTCGTCGATGTGGAACGTCACGCTGGGGTACTCGTGCGAGTCGGTGAAGCAGGCGATGACCCGTCAGCTCGACGTGCTGCCCAGCGGCACCGTGATGCGCTACGAGCATCCGCCGCAGGTCACCGTCGACTACGCCGCCGCGCTCGTGGCGCTGCTGCCGCAGCCGCTGCGACACGTACGCTTCGGCAACACCGGCAGCCAGATGACCGAGGCGGCGGCGATGCTGTCCCGGTTCTACCGCCGGATGACCGGTGAGACGGACCGGCACACCGTGATCGCGCTGCACGACGCGTACCACGGGACCGGACCGCTGGCCACGGCGCTGACCGACGAGCCGATCCTGCACGACTACTCCGCCCCGATCGACGGGCACGTGGTGCACGTGTCGACGCCGCCGCCGGTGACCTGCGACCCCGACGCGTGCACCGGCGAGTGCGTACGCCCGGTCCTCGACGCCATCGAGTCGGTCGGCGTGGAGCGGGTGACGGCGGTGATGTTCGAGCCGGTCTCCGGCACCTCGTTCCTGCCCGCGCCGGAGCACTACCTGGAGACGCTCATCGTCGAGTGCCGTCGCCGGGGCATCCACACCATCGCCGACGAGGTGACCACCGGTGCCGGCCGGGTCGCCGCGATGAGCTACGTCGAGCGGCTCGCCGAGGTCCCCGACATGCTGGTCCTCGGCAAGGGCCTGAGCGCCGGCTACTTCCCGCTCGCCGCACTCGTCGTGGCGAGCGACATCTACGAGGCCCTCGCCGACCCGCCCGTGCGGCTCGGCTTCCCCAACGGCTCCACCACCGACGGCCACCCGATCGGCGCGGCGGCCGGCCTGGCGGTGCTCGACATCCTCACCGCCGACGGGTTCCTTCCCGCGGTCCGCCGTCGCGGCGCCGAACTGGTCGAGATGCTGGACGCCGCCTCGCAGGCGGATCCCCGCATCGGCGCGGTCCGGGGCATCGGCATGATGCTCGGCGTGGAGCTGCGGGACGCCGACGGCGACCTCTGGTCGTTGCGCGACGTGCACAACCTGCGCGGGGTGTGCCGCGAGTACGGGCTGCTGACCAGCTACGCGAGCGGCGTGATGCCACTGCTGCCGCACCTGACCGTCTCCACCGACGACTGCCGTGAACTGGTGGAACGGTTCGCCAAGGCGGTGGCCGCGTACCGCTCCTGACGCCGGTCGATCGGGCCGCCCGCCGATCCGGGCCGGAGAGATCGAACTCTCGACGCCTCCGGCCCGTACTGGTGCGTGGGAGGTCCGAAATCATGGCCGTACGTCGAGTTGTCGTCGTCGCGTTGGTCGCCCTCGTCGGGACGACGACCGGTGCGCTGCCCGCCGCCGCGCAGGGTGCCCCGACGTACCCGGTCAGCCGCTCGGCCGGCTGCGCGCCCGGCGGGCCGCACGTGGGCACGTCGGCCTGCCTGGCGGCGGAGAAGGAGGGCGCCGCGCTGCGCGAGTGGGACAACGTCCGGGTGTACGGCGTCGACGGCCGGGACCGGGAGACGATCCCCGACGGGGAGCTGTGCAGCGGCGGCCTGTCCGCGTACCGGGGGCTGGACCTGCCGCGCACCGACTGGCCGGCGACGCCGCTGACCGCTGGCGCCGAGTTCGCCTTCCAGTACCGCGCCACCGCCGCCCAGAAGGGCACCTTCCGGCTCTATCTGACCCGGCCGGGCTACACCCCGTCGAGGGCGTTGACCTGGGCGGACCTGGACAGGCTGCCCTTCCTGCGGATCACCGACCCGCCGCTGCGGGACGGGACGTACCTGATGTCCGGCCGGCTGCCGACGGACCGCAGCGGCCGGCACGTGATCTACACGATCTGGCAGCACTCGGAGACCGCCGACACCTACTACTCCTGCTCGGACGTGGACGTCGTGGCGGTCGACGCGCTCCGCCCCGGCACCACACCGGCCAGCGCGGTCGGCGGCACCCCGGAGACCACGGACGCGCTGCCGGGCGCCGGTGCCGACGCGGGGACCGAGGCCGCCGAGAACGTACCCGTCGCCGCGGTCACCTACCTGGACGGCCGTCGCTGGCCGCTGGTCGCGGGCGGCCTGCTGGTCACGTTGCTGCTCGTGTCGATCGTCCGGTGGCTGCGCGGCTCGCGCGGCGGGCCACCGCCGGGACCCGTCTGCACGGTCCGCAACCACCGGGCCAACCCGCGCCCCTGGTGACCGCCCGGGGCGGCCTCGCCCGCCGGACCGGCGGCCGGGGCACAGCGCGGCGGGTACGGTCGACATCATGCGCTACGTGCAGCTCGACACCCCGAAGCCCCTGTCCAAGATCGGCCTCGGCACCTGGCAGTTCGGTTCGCGGGAGTGGGGTTACGGCCCCGACTACGAACGGTTGGCGGCGGACATCGTCCGGCGTGCCGTCGAGCTGGGAGTGACCGTCTTCGACACCGCCGAGATCTACGGCCTCGGTCGCAGCGAGCGCATCCTCGGCGCCGCGTTGGCCGCCGACCGGGACAAGGTCACCGTGGCTACCAAGATCTTTCCGGTGCTGCCGGTGGCGGCGGTGGTGCAGCAGCGGGCGGTCGCCTCGGCGGCCCGGCTCGGCGTCAGCAGCATCGACCTGTACCAGGTGCACTCGCCCAACCCGCTCGTCGCCGACGGCACCACCATGCGGGGCATGCGCGCGTTGCAGGACGTCGGCCTGGTCGGCGAGGTCGGGGTGAGCAACTACAGCCTGCGCCGCTGGCAGGTGGCCGAGACCGTGCTGGGGCGCCGGGTGCTGAGCAACCAGGTCCGCTACAGCATGGTGGACCGCAAACCGGAGCAGGACCTGTTGCCGTACGCGGCCCAGGCGGGTCGGGTCGTCATCGCGTACAGCCCGCTGGCCCAGGGCTTCCTCTCCGGCCGGTACGACGCACACCACCCACCGGTCGGCGCGATCCGCCGGGCCAACCCGTACTTCCTGCCGGAGAACCTGGCCCGAGGCACCGCCCTGATCGAGACGCTGCGCCAGGTGGCCGCCGCCCACGACGCCACGCCGAGCCAGATCGCCCTGGCGTACGTGCTGCGCCACCCGAACGTGGTGGCCATCCCCGGGGCGTCCAGCGTGGAGCAGATGGAGCGCAACGCCGCCGCCGCCGAGATCGACCTGACCGACGACGAGTACGCCGCCCTGGTCAACGCCGCCCGGGCGTTCCGCCCCCTGACCGGCCTGGCCGCCGTACCGCGCATGATCAAGGCCCGCGCCGGCCGCTGACCGGCCCACCGTCCGCCCGGCCCACCGTCCGCCCGGCCCACCATCGGCCTGGTCCTCGGCCGCTGCCGGTCCTCTGCCGCTCCCGGTGACCCGCTCCCGGTGCTCCAACCGCTCCCGGTGCCCCGCTCCGGGGCGGCCACCGACCTTCCCTCCGGGCCCTTTGCTCTGCTTCAACGGACGCGGCAGTCACCCTCGGTGGTCGGCGGTCCTTCTGCGGTCGGTCCCTGCACGTGGATCACTCCTGCTCAGCCGCTATTGCGTGGGCTGAAGCAGAGCAAAGGGCCCGGAGTGGTGGAGAGGGGAACTGCCGACGCAGGTACGGAGGGTAGCTGCCCCGTCTGCGGCTCGGATCCTCGCGAGATGCGGCAGGGAGCGGTGCTCGCTCAGGGCAGGTCTCGGGCGTAGCAGACGGAGAGCGCCGCACCGTGGTACGGGCCGAAGTTGTCGATGCGCCGATAGCCCTCGCGTTCGTAGAAGCGCTGCGCGTCGGGCTGGGCGGTGCCGGTTTCCAGCAGCAGGGTGCGCACGCCGGCCTGACGGGCCGCCTCCTCCAGGGCGCGTAGGACGGCGACGGCCACACCGGTGCCCCGGGCGGGCGGGACCACGTACATCCGCTTGATCTCGGCCGAGTCGGGCCCGAGCAGGCGCAGGCCGCCGCAGCCCACGGCGGTGCCGGTGGCGTCGCGGGCGACGAGGAAGACGCTGATCGTCTCGGCGCTCGGCGGCGTCCCCGGCTCGTGGTCGTCGCAGCCGTAGCGGGCGTCGAGTTCGGCCCGTTGCGCGGCGCGCAGGCGGGTCGCGTCGGTCGAGCCCCACGGTTCGTGGTCGATGGAGACCATCGTCGTTCCCTCTCCGGTTTCCGTAACAAGCGTTACCGTAACGTACGCTACGGTAACGGGCCACGGCCAGGGGAGGGACGGATGCCCAGACGGCGGGACCTCGCCGACCAGCGACAGCGCCTCTCGGCGGCCACCTGGTCGGTGCTTGCCGAGCGGGGGCTGCCCGGCCTCACCCTGCGCGCGGTCGCGGCACGGGCCGGCTGCACCACCGGCATGGTGCTGCACACCTTCGCCGACAAGCAGGCGCTGCTGGCGCACGCCCGGGAGCTGTTGCACCGTCGTACCGGCCAGCGCGCCGACGCCGTCGAAGCCGCCGCCGACTCGCCCCGGGCGGCACTGCGGGCCGTGCTGTGGCAGGCCGCCTCGCCGACCGAGGAGAAGCGCGAGGAAGCGCGGGTGTGGGTCGGCTTCCTCGCCGCCGCGCTGGCCGACCCGGTCCTCGCCGACCTGCATCGCGCCTACAACCGGCGGTTCCTGGACCGCATCGGCGGCCTGGTCGCCGAGGTCCGCCCGGACTGGCCGCCGGCCGCCAGCGCGGAGACCGCGATCAGCCTGGTCGCGGTGGTCGAAGGGCTGAACGCGCTGGCAGCGGTCGATCCGCAGACCTACTGCGAGGAGTCGCAGCGGGCCGCCATCGACGCCGCACTCACCCGGCTGAGCCGGGGATCCGACGGGGAGAGCTGAAAGCCACCCGAGCGCGCTAGCGTTGGGCGGGTGACTGCACCGACCTCGATGACCCCGGTCCCACCGGCCGACCTGCCCGGCACGCTCGGTGCGCTGCGCGCCGCCGGCCACCGGTACCGCAGCGTCAAGCAGGAACTGCGGGACAACCTGCTGGCCCGGATGCGCAGCGGCGTGCCACGCTTCCCCGGCATCGTCGGGTACGACGACACGGTGCTGCCGGAGGTGGAGCGGGCGCTGCTGGCCGGGCACGACATGGTGCTGCTCGGCGAGCGGGGCCAGGGCAAGACCCGGCTCATCCGGTCGTTGGTGACGCTGCTGGACGAGTGGACCCCGGTGATCCCCGGGTCGGTGCTGAACGAGCACCCGCTGCACCCGGTCACCCCGGCGTCGCGGACGCTGGTCGCCGAGTCCGGCGACGACCTGCCGATCGGCTGGCTGCACCGCTCGATGCGGTACGGCGAGAAGCTGGCCACCCCGGACACCAGCGTCGGTGACCTGATCGGTGACGTCGACCCGATCCGGCTGGCCCAGGGCCGTACGCTCGGCGACCCCGAGACGATCCACTTCGGGCTGGTGCCGCGCACCAACCGGGGGATTTTCGCCGTCAACGAGCTGCCGGACCTGGCCGAACGCATCCAGGTGGCGATGCTGAACGTGCTGGAGGAGCGGGACATCCAGGTCCGTGGCTACCAGCTCCGGCTCCCGCTGGACCTGCTCCTGGTCGCCAGCGCCAACCCGGAGGACTACACCAACCGGGGGCGGATCATCACCCCGCTCAAGGACCGGTTCGGCGCCGAGGTCCGCACCCACTACCCGACCGACCTGGAGCGGGAACTGGAGCTGATCCGGCAGGAGGCCGACCTGGTCGCCGAGGTGCCGGAACACGTGCTGGAGGTCCTCGCCCGGTTCGCCCGCGCGGTCCGCGAGTCGCCCTCGGTCGACCCGCGCTCCGGCGTCTCCGCCCGGTTCGCCGTCGCCGCCGCCGAGACGGTGGCCGCCGCCGCGC
>NZ_SISL01000140.1:0-13149 GCF_004307965.1 Verrucosispora sp. SN26_14.1
GGCCTGGCCGGGGCCGGGCCTGGCGGAGAAGGCGCGGCGCGCCGACCGTCGGGTGTCGGGCGTGGGTCGGGCGGCCAGCAGCGCCGCACCGTACGCGACGGCCAGTTCCGGTTCGGCGGTACGCAGGACCGGCCGGCCGGTGTGCCCGGACAGGGTCCGCCCGACCGAGGGCATCCGGGTCGGTCCGCCCACCGGGACGATCCGGTCGATGTCGGACCATCGCAGGCCCAGGTTGTCGAGAAGCCGTTCGCACTCGGTGATGGTCTCCCGCAAGGCCGGCCGGACCAGCTCGTCCAGCTCGTCGCGGGTGAACGTGAACGTCGTCGGCGGGTCCAGGTCGGTGAGATCCGCCGAGTGGGTGGTGACCGTGGAGAGCCGGATCTTGATCTGCTCGCAGGTGTCGCGCAACTGAAGCCGGCGGGGCAGCAGGTCGAGGTCGGTGGTGTCGGCGAACAGGTGGGCGCACCGGTCCGGGAACCGCTGGCGGATGTGGGCCAGCAGCATCCGGTCGATATCGGTGCCGCCGAGGTCGGGGATGGCACCCGGTCGGCCCAGCACCTCGAATGCGCCGTCCGGGCCGGTCTGCGCCACCGCGCAGTCGAACGTGCCGCCGCCCAGGTCGTAGACGAGCGCGGTGACCTGCGCCGGCAACGTGGTGTCGGCGAAGGCGTACGCGGCGGCGGCCACCGGGTCCGGCTCCAGCCGTACCGTGGCCGGGTCGAAGCCGGCGAGGCCGGCAGCGGTGCGCATCAGGTGCCGGTTGTGGTCCTCCCAGCTTGCCGGCACCGTCACGACGACCCGCTCCGGTGTGCCCGCGACCGTCTCGGTGGCCTGCTCGCGCAGGAAGCGCAACACCTCGGCGGTCAGTTCGTGCGTGGTGAGCTCGCAGTCCTCACCGAGTGCCCAC
Organism: Verrucosispora sp. SN26_14.1; assembly: GCF_004307965.1. Taxonomy (NCBI): domain Bacteria; kingdom Bacillati; phylum Actinomycetota; class Actinomycetes; order Micromonosporales; family Micromonosporaceae; genus Micromonospora; species Verrucosispora sp. SN26_14.1. Next base: position 908 of record NZ_SISL01000140.1, read on the forward strand.
GGGATCGGATCGGCGAAGTCCCGTTTGAAGCGGCATCGGTAGTGCTGCGGGCGGAGCCGCCCGGCGTTCTCGGCCACGGCGCCGACCGCGAGCGTGCCGTCGGGCAACAGGCACACCGCCGACGGCACGGTGGGTACGTCGGGCCGCCCGGCCGGGTCGCGGGCCAGGACCGGCTCCCGACCGGGGCGGCCGATCACCAGCGCCGAGGTGGACATGCCGAAGTCGACGCCGTAGACGAGGCCGCTCGGCATCACGGTCGCCGTTCGGGCTCGTCCGTCGGGCGGGTCAGGTCGTCGGCCCGGTCCCGGAGCCGGTCGAACTGCTCCTGCAGGCCGGCGAAGACGGCCACCCGCGCGTTGAGTTCCGCGATCCGTTCCGCCCGCTGGAGCTCGTCACGGGCCCGGGCGGCAGCCAACCGCCGTTCGGTGGCGGCGTACGACTCGCTCTGCGCCGCCACGTGGTCCTCCAACGCCTGGGCCAACGCGTCGACGTAGTCGTTGACCTGGTACGTGAACTGCCGTTCGGCCCGTCGACGAGAGGATTCGATCATCGGGATGACGCGGTCGCGTAGCGCCGCCACCTGCTCGTGCCGGCGGCGGTGCTCGGCCTGGAGCTGGGCCTCCTGCCGCCCGGCGAACCAGCCGGTGATCTGGCCGACCATGCCACCGACGATGCCGCCGAGCAGGGTGCCCACGATCGGGATGACGCTGCCCGCCACCGCGCCGATGGCGGCGCCCGCCCCGCCGTACGCCATGCTGCCGCTCCACCCCGTGCGGAACGTGGCGAAGCGGGTGGGCTGGCTGCTGCGCGTCGGATGCACGTCGCCCACTCTGGGGGCGGTGACGAGGTCGGCGCCCTGCGGGAGGTCGACGACGACGGACAGGCGTTGCGCGTACCGGCTCGCCAGGTGTTCGGCGGCCATCCGGAGTTCCCGTTGGGCGCGTTGGCCCGCGTCGACGATCTGGTGCGAGATCCGGCGGGCCAGGGCGTTCGGGTCGGAGACGGCCTCGTCGGTGCCGAGGCTGCGGCGGAACTGTTCGGCGATCTGGTCGAAGTCCACGCCGAGCTGGTCGCGTACGTCGCGGGCGGCCATCTCCATGTCACCACGCAGGCCCCGTCGCCACCCCTGGGTCTCGGCGCGGAGTCTGTCGGCTTCGGCCCGGGCCTTCTCGATCTGCGTGCCCAACTCGTCGAGGGTGTCGTCGACCAGCGCGGTCAACTCGGTCGCGAGTGGAGCGATGGCGTCGTCGAGCAGGGTGGTCACGGCGTCCGCGGCCCGGACGACCTGCCGGGCACCGCAGGTGGCCGCGAGGGCGCCCCACAGCTCGCGTTCGAGGGCGGGGAACCCGGATTCGGCGAGCAAGTCGGGGTCGTCGTCGGCCAGCGCGGCGTTCTTGCGGTAGGCGGAGACGGCGGCCACCCGCAGCTCCTCCTCGGGTACGCCGGCCACCGCGGCGATGCGGGCGCGGGCCGCCGCCACCACGGGCTGGGGTTCGACGACCTTGTCGGTGCAGGTGATCGCGACCAGGACGGTCGGACACTGGGTCAGGGCATGGGTGAGGAACTCCAACTCGGGTGTGCCCAGTGGCTCGACCGCCGACGAGACGAAGACCAACGCGTCGGCCTGGGGGAGGAACGCCCGCGTCGCGGCCGTGTGCGCCGGGTTGAGGCTGCCGATCCCGGGGGTGTCGACGAGCACCAGGCCGGAGCGCAGCGGCTCCAGCGGCAGCCCGATCTCCACCAGGCTCACCCGGCGGGTGTTGTCCGGGTTCGCCTGCTCGGTCACGAACTCCGTGATCTCCTCCAGCCGGACCGGTCGCGACGTGGGGGCGGCCGACGGGTCGTCCGGGTCCTCGGCGAAGTAGACCACCGCCTGTTCCGCCTCGGCCCAGTGCAGGGCGGTGACGGTCGCCGTGGTGACGTCCAGGTCGACGGGGAAGAGTCCGACCCGTTCCACAAGTGCGTTGAGCAGGCTGGACTTGCCCTGCCGGAACTCGCCGCACACGACCACGTGGTAGCGGCCGGCCGCCACCCGCTCGCGTTCGGCCGTGAGCATCCGCGCGGCGGACTGTGACAGGTCGTCGGCGAGGACGACCTGGACGTGGTCGAGGAGGGAGAGGGTGTCCTGCCGGAGTCGGTCGAGCGTGTGCACTGCGATCACCTCTCAGAGGGCCGGGTGGTGGACGATCATGTGCTGGCCGCGGTGGACCACGCCGGGTTCAGCCGAGGCGGCTGGTCCAGGTCGTCCACGTCGGAGAGCAGGCGCAGCGCCTGGCGGGCCCGGTGGGCGATGTGTTCGTGGCACCGTCGCATGGTGCGGACGGCTCGCGCGGTGGGCCGGTCGAGCGTCGGATCCTGCTCCCGGGCCGCCCAGGCACGAGCCCGCTCCCGGGCGCGGTCGAGGACGAGCCGAGGCGCGCTCTCCTCGGGCAGGCCCAACCGGGCAGCGCAGCTGGTGCCGTGCTCCCCGGTGACGCGCAGCAGTTCGGCCGACTCCGGCGCGGTGAGCGTCACCTCGCCGTTGTAGAAGGCCGACAGGGTCCGCAGCTCGGCGAAGGCCGGCATCCAGGCGCGGAGCCGCTCGACCGCGGCGGCGACCTCGCCCACCGGGGTGGGCACCGGCGGGCCGCCCCGCTGAGCGGTCAACCGGATGCGCGCCACCTCCCGGTCGGTGTCGCGTAACCCGTGGTCGAGCTTGAGCAGCGTGGACCGGTTGCCGAAATGACTGACGATCAGGTCCTCCAGGGCGCTGACCCCACTGTCGGCACGCAGCCGGTCCCGGATCTCGGCAGGGGTGAGACCGTCCCGGACGTACCCGCAGGCACGGGTGACGCCCCAGACGCCGAGGTGTTCGGCGAGCACCCGACGTTCGGCGACCGGCAGGGTGATGCCGTTGAGGTGCGGCGCGTGGGCGAAGCGTCCGGCGTCGGAGGCGTGGCGGGCGACCCGTCGCGGGTCGCCGGTCGCGAGTTCGGCCAACCAGTTCAGGTGCGCGTCGGTCAGGGTCTGCCCGCCGATGCCGAGCAGCCCCGAGACGGGCAGGATGGTGTAGAACATCCGCCGCATCCGGGGCCGGCGAAGATGGTCGTCTGCCAGGGCCCGCGCCGCGACCATCGGGTCGAACGTCATCGGGTCGGGGCTGCCGGGCAGGTCGGCCATCGGCGGCCAGAACTGGTCGCACCGGGTGAGCACGCCGAACGCCCGCAACGGCATGACCGCGCCCCCGACATCGCCCAGGAAGTCCTCCAGTGTCGCCTTGTCGGTCTGGTGCAGGGCGCGGCTGAACAGATAGAGCACGGCGTCGGCCCGGTCCAGCTCGGCCGCGCTGTCGTGGTGCACCTCCCGGGCGGTGCGGCGCAGGGCGTCGAGTGTGGAGCCCACGGTGCCGCCGTCGGTCGGCACGAGCCCGAGGAACTCGCTGGTGTTCGCCGAGTCGACGCCGTGGACGCTGCCCAGCCCGGGGGTGTCGACCAGCCGGAACCGGCGCAGCAGGTCGTGCGGCAGCCCGAACTCCACCTTCCGGATGCGCCGCAGGTGTGCCAGCTGCGCGGGATCGCGCACGGTCAGTTCGCGCAGCCGCTCCGGCGGTAGCTCGGTCGGCGTCGGATCGTCGCGGTAGTGGACCCGGACGGTGGGCACCGGGGCGTACCGCAGCTCGTTGACGGTGAAGGTCAACTCCAGTTGGCCGGTGGCCGCGACCGGCGTGCCGAGGAGCGCGTTGACGAGCGTCGACTTGCCGCGCTTGATCTGGCCGACGACGGCGACCCGCATCGGTTGGGACAGCCGGTCACCGGCCTGCCGCAACAGGTCGGCCAACGGGTCGAGTGCCGGTCCGCCGGTCCGGGCGAGGGCGGCGCAGCGCGCCAGCTCCGTCAGCACGGAGCGCGGCGGGGGGTACGGGGGCACGACAGTGGTGGACATGGACCTGGCCTTCCGGGTCACGATGCCGGTCGCGTCGAGGCTAGGTCCGTCGGCGACGGCTGTTCCGGTCATACGACGGCATCTGGCGTGGTCACCCGGTCCGACAATGGCCGTGCCGCGGCGCCGGTCCGGTGTGGTGGGTCCCGCCCGGCGCCCGAGAGGAGACGGAGACATGGTCCTGCAGGGGAACTTCGTCCGCAGACTGCTGATGGCGGTCGACATCGAGAAGTACAGCCGGCGTACCGCGGCGACCCACTACGACGCCCAGGTGCGGCTGCTGAGGATCGTGCAGTGCGCCTGCCGCTACGCGCGGATCCGCCAGGTCGAGCCCCAGGAGAGCGGCGACGGCCTGATGCTGGTGTTCCCGCCGGGGCTCAACGAGGCCCGCGTGGTCCCGGCGCTGATCCGGGGCTTCCGGCACGGGTTGTCCGAGAACAACCGTGACCCGGGTGAGTTCGGGCCGATCCGGGCCCGGATGGCGATCGTGGAGGGTGCCACCGCCCGCAGCCCCAACGGCTTCGCCGGTCCGGCCTCGATTCTCGTCAACGACCTGGTCGGCGTCCCGGTGCTGAAGCGGAAGCTGGCCGACGCCCGACCGGACAGCGATCTCGCGGTCATCGTGCCGCACGCCCTCTACGCGGATCTGGTCAGCCAGAACTATCCCGGACTGACCCGGGAGCACTTCTCGCGCGTCGCGCTGACCCTGCGCGAGGAACCGGTGGTCGCCTGGGTCTGCCTTCCGCCCGCCGGGCCGGCACCGGACCCGTACGGTCCGGAGATCCGCTGGGACGGGGTCGCCACCGTGCTCACGGTCTCCGGGCTGGCGACCGTCGCCGCCGAGTTGGCCCACCGCTACCGGGCGGCCTCGACCGCCGGTGGGCGTGCGGTGGTCGCCGACGGTCACCACACGCGTCGCGGTGACCACGACGGTTCCGACCGGCTGGACCCCGACCATCCGAGCCACCCGGACGACGTCGACGAACCGCGCCACGATGTGGTGCACCACGACGACCTGCACCAGGACGACCTGCACCAGGACGACCATCCGCACCCGTGACCGGCGGCCACGGCCGGACGGGCGGTGACGTTTCGTGTCGATGCCATCACCTGATGTCGATCGGTCGGCGTGTCGGTGGTGTGCTGTCGACATGACCGGCCTACCACCGACGCCACCACCCGACCCGCCCCTGACACCCGCCGAGGAGATCGCCGTCGCCGGCACCATCAACGCCTCGTTCCAGGTCGCCACACAGCAGGCGGACAGCAAGGTCAGCATGTTGCTCGTGGTGCACTCCGGCATCGCGGTGGTGGTCTCCACCCATCTGCGGGAGGCGGTCGCGCTGGTCGCCTCCGGTGGGGCGGCCGGGCTGACGGCCGTACCGCTGCTGGCAGCCGTGATGGTCGGGTTCCTGATCTCCGGATACCACCTCATGCAGGGACTGCGTCCACGGCTGATCCCGCCGGCGCCGGACAACCGGTTCGCGTTCCCGGCGGTTGCCACGGGCGCCCTCGGCGGGCCGGAGGCGCCCGCAGCCGGCGTTGCCTCCGGCCGGTTGCGTGTGGAGGCGTGGGAATCGGCCCGGCGGCTGGCGGAGATCGCGATGGTGAAGAACCGGCACGTGGTCAGGGCGCTGAACTGGATGGCGCTGATGGTGCTGGCGGCGCTGGCGGCGATGACCCTGGTGACCCTCGCCGGTTAGGGCGCGATGGTCGTCGCCACGATCCGCAGCCGCCCCGCGTCCGTGATCACCACTCGCCGGTAGCCGACGGTCACCGCGCCGTCGCGCTTGAGCCCGGCGAGCGCCCGCTGCACGCTCGGCTCCGCCGCGGCCACCAGCTCGGCCAGGTCCGAGTGGCTCAACGGCACGTCGACGAGGATGCCGTCGCTGACCGGGCGGCCGTAGACCTCGCCCATGTGCACGAGCAGTCGGGCGATGCGGACCCGCACCGGGTCGCCCCCGACGTCCACCCGGTGCCGGTTGGCCATCCGCAGCTTGGCGGTGACGACCCGGCGTACCGCCTCGGCGAGGCGGGGATGCTCGTCGAGCAGCCGGCGGAAGTCCGCGGCGGGGGTGACCCGTCCCGAGGCGGGCGCCGCCGCCACGACCGACGCGGACCGTGGACCACCGTCGAGGACGGCCAGTTCACCGATGAGGTCACCGGCGACCCGGACGGCGAGCAGGGTGGGGTTGCCGTCCGCCTTCGAGCCGAGCACCCGGACATGCCCGCGCAGCAGCAGGATGGCCGCGGTGCCGGTGTCGCCCTCGCGGATGATCAGGTCGCGGGGCCGCCACGACCGGGGACTGCCGGCCGCCAGCATCACCGCGCGGTCGTTCTCGGCCAGCCCGGCGAGGAAGCTGCCGGCCGGCCACGCGCTGCTGCGGGCGGATCGTTGTTCGGGGATCACGGAAGCTCCCGGGTGGGCCGGCGAAGCGGATGCGAGGAAGCTAGCGTTCCTCGGTGGCCACCCGGCATCATCTTTCACGGTACGCCGGCAACCCGTTCACTCTGTGTAGATCACTCGACCGGCCAGTGTGTGGTCGGCGTCTCGGTAGGCGACCCGGAGCACCCATTCCACGGAGGGACGACGTTTGGTCGGCGCGCTCACCACCTTCATGTCCTGATTCGGACTGGTCGACTTACCTCCATGCCGCGGCCAGGTGGGCGGATAGGGGCCGGCGGGCACGACGATGTCGGCGTCGTGGTCCGCGAAACGGTGGCGTAGCAGCGCGTCGGACCGCGCGGCGAACTGCCGCCACCAACTGCCCGGCGCGGGTAGCGGGCGCGGGAACAGGGAACGCACCGCCTCGTCGACCAGCACCAGACGGCGCAGTCGGCCGTACTGGTCGGGTTCGTCCGCGTACTCCCGCAGCCGGCGCCACAGATGCTCCCGGTAGTGCCGCAGCTGCCCCTCGTCGTCCAACCGGTGCCTGCCCGCTCGGTCCGGTTGCAGACTGTGGTCCAGCGACGCGTGACTGCCCGCCAGGCTGAGCACGTCGGTCACCAGCCGCGCCAGGTCGTCCTCGCGTCCGTGCAGCACCATGGAGACCTCGGCGTCCGGTTCCGTGCCGGACAGGTCCAGTCCCTCGCCGCCCACGGTCGACAGGTCCGGCGCGAACGCGCTCGGCGGCCCGACGACGGCACCTCCCAGTTGTGCCAGGCGACGCCGCCACTCGGTGGCGTGCGGCTCGGGAAATGCGAGGCAGGTCAACCACATCCACTCCCAGCAGTGGGCCGGGTCGGACGGCGGCGCGGCGTCCCGCCAGGCGGCCACCTCGCGGTCGGCGAGGAACATCTCCGTGAGCGGGACCACCTCGGCCGTGGGCAGCGTCGGATCCGGCCGACCCGGCGCCGGTCCACGGCCGGACACGGAGTCGGCGGTGGACGTGGCGGCGCCGGTGGGTATCGACGTGGTGGGCGTCGCCTCGACGGTCGGCCGAGCCACGGTCGACGCCGGATCGACGGCGGCCGACAGGTGGTGGAGCACGACGTCGATGAGCCGACCGGTCTCCCGGTCGTCGTCGTCACCGGGCGGCGGCCAGTGGGCGGCGGCAGCCAACGCCCGGCCGAGACCGTCGAAGGCCCGCCGGGCCTGCTCGGCGCGGGGCCCGCCGCGCCGGGCGAGGGTGTACAACGCCGACTCCAGCGACCGGCCGTCCAGGTGGACCGCATCCATCAGTGCCTCCCGGTGAACGGGTCCCAGTTCTCGTTCCACATCGGTTCTCCCTCGCTCATCGCCGTGTGGAAGACGGCCCCGGGATGGCCGAGCATGTCGGTCAGCCGGGTGGTGGTCAGGTATCTCGGATAGCCGCGGTGCACCCGCAGCCAACCTCGCCGGTCCAGCGAGGCGACGTAGCGCACCGCCGGGTCGTACGGCCCGTCGGGCGGCGCGAGCTGCGCCAGGGCGACGGTGTCGCCCGCCGCGTCGACACCCTCGAACTGCCACAGCCGCTGCCCGTCGCCGACGTCCACGGGTGCCGGCAGCGGATGTTCACCGACCATCCCGGGTACCGGCGGCTCGTCCGGGTGCAGGGTGTGCATCCGGTGCTGCCACGCCGACTGGTCCGGGTCGGCGGGGAAGACCAGGGCCGGGCCGTCCGGCCGGTGCTCGGTGTGACGGGTCGACGGAGCCCCGACGTGGATCGCGACCGGCAGCCGGTCGATGGTCCCGTCCGGGCCGGTGGCCCCCGCGCGGAGTCGGGGCAGGATGTTCACCCCCGGTTCGTGCAGCAGGTGGTCGGGAGCGCCGCCCACACACAGGAAGACCGTCGGGGTGAGGTCCTGGTCGATCTGCAGTTGGAAGTACAGGTCGGCGGGGGGCTCGCCGGGTAGCGTCAGCCCGGTCTGGCGCAGTGCGTGGGTCGCCAGGTGGAACTGGAACTCGCCCCACTCGATGGACTCGCGGGCACCGAGGTCGCGGTGTACCCGCAGGTTGCGGGGGACCGGATACCAGCGGCTGCGCGCGGCCAGGTTGCCGTTGCGGTCGCTGTAGCGGCAGGGTGTGCCCGCCTCCAGCAGCAGCAGACCGCTGCCGCCGTCGGGTTCGCGCAGGAAGAAGTGGCACGGCAGGGAGAGGAACATGTTGTTCACGTCGATCATCACGGCGCTGCCGCCCCGGTTGAGCTGGGCGACGATCCCGGCGCCGTCCTCGGCGGTGCCGCGCAGGTTCTGTTGCTCCTCCGCCCAGCAGGCGCCGAGCGAGGCGGCCTGCTTAGCGTTCGTGGTCTCCACCGCCATCGCCGACGGGTCCCAGGTCCCGGTGGCGCCGTGCTGGCTGAGCCGCCGGGCGAGCGTCTCGCCGACGATCTGGCGTACCACCGGCATCTGGGCGCTCCGGCCGGAGAAGAAGACCTGGTCGAGCGGTTCCGCGTCGGCGCCGCGGAGGCGCACGTTGACGATGTCCGCCGCCAGGTCGGCCGCCTTGACCACGACCGGCCGGACGAGGCGGACGAAGTCCGCACTGGACAGTTCCAACGACGGCGCCCGCACGTCGGCCTTCACCAACGGGACACCGCTCCTGCGGACCTCGGCGAGGACCTGGTCGAGCTGGGTGTCGAGGATGGTGACGGAGCCCGGCCCGGCCAGCCGACCCAACTCGATCTTGACAGTCTCCGCCTCCGTCCACAGCACGGTGAAGGCGTACGTCGAGATGCCGGACTCGGCGTCGGTCGGAAGCAGGTCGCTCAACGCCTGGCAAACCGACGACGGGGCCGGGTCGAGCGTCTGGTTCGCCAGCACCATCGGGGCCAGCGGCTGGTAGCTGCCGTCGGCCGCCCGGCTGACCCCGGGCCACTGGTAGGTGTCCTGTATCCGCCGACGCTCCTGCTCCGGCAGGTTCTCCACCAGCGCGTCCGCCAACCTCGCCTTGATCCAGTAGAAGACCCGCAGGGTGAGCAGGTCGCCGCCGAGTTGCGGATGACCGGTGGAGCCGAGTACCCGTGGGGTGATCAGGTAGGAGCAGCCCGCCCTCGGGTCGTTCGCGGCCGGCGGGGTCCGGTCCTCCAGGTCGAGGGCGAGCAGGGCGATGTCGGTGGTCCCGCCACCGATGTCGACCACCAGCAGGTTCCGGCGCCAGATCCGCTGCCCGGCCACGTCGACGGGACGGCTGCGACTGCGGAACCGTTCCATCCCCTCCGACAGACTGCCGCGCAGCTCACGCATGAGGAAGTACATGCCCGCCGCGACCCCCTCGTCGTAGGTGAAGGTCGGCAGCGGCACCAGCAGGTCGTCCTGGAACAGGCTGCGCAGCCGTTCCCGGCGGGCCGGCGGCATGGTCGTCGGGTAGGTGACGACGACGTGGCCCACCCCCAGCGGCTGCCCCGAACCTGTGCGTGCCGCGAAGCGCAGGGCGCTGTCGATGAGCCAGTTGTAGGCGTGCAGCACCAGGAAGTCGCTGCTGGCCGGCGTCCTGGGCGCGGGCTTCCAGTGCAGGCGTGCCAGGTCGGGCGCCAGCGGCCGGCTCCGGCCCAACGCGCGCTTGAGACCGGGGAGCGAGCGGACGTACCCCCTCTCGTCCTCGGTCGGCCGGACCAGGCTGACCCGGGCCGGCGCCGGGTCGGTGCCGATGACGTGCACGGTGCTGGAGACGGTGTCCGGGTTGTCGACCTGGTCGAACTCGACCTTCATCAGTTTCGAGGTGGCCAGCGCCGGGGTGTAGAAGGCGTCGTCGAGGATCCGGTGCAGGCGGCCCGCGAGCCAGGCGCTCAGCAGCAGATCGCTGGTGGCACCCGGCCTCAGCGCGGTCATCACCAGGTCACGCACGCGGGCCCGGAACTCGGTGACGCCCTCCCTGGTGTCGTCGAGCAACCGGACCAGCTCGTCGACGTCGGTGAACGGATGGTCCTGGGAGCCCGGCAGGCCGGCGGTCCGTTCCCGTACCAGCCGCAGGCACTTGTCGCGCAGGTCGAGCCAGGCCGGTCGGGCCGCGCCGTCGTCCGGCCCCGCGGACTGGAGCAGCTCCGCCAGGGCGGCGCGGAGCATCTCGTCCTGCGCGGGGTCGAGGTCGCTGCCCTGGATCTTGTGGTCGTCCACCATTGTGATGGTGGAGCTGGAGGTGCCGAAGTCGATGGCGAACATCTTGGCCACCTGGTGCCCGGTCACCGGCTGCCGCAGCGGTTGCTCCGCCACCCCGCTGCCCAGACCCTCGGACCCGGCGAGGGTGTCGGTCCCGGGCTCGGCGTCGGGTGCCGCGAACTCCAGCAGCAGGGTGAAGTCCCGGGTGGTCACCGACTCGCCGCCGAAGGTCACCCGCCAGGTGAGCCGGACGGACTCCAGCCGACCGGCCGCGCCGGGCAGGTTCAGGTACTCGAAGACCGGAACCGGGGCGGACACCTCATGGGGCTCGCCCACCGTGACGGCCCGCCACGACGTCGTCGGGTAGTTGCGGGCCAGGTAGCGGCCGAGGGCCCCGGTGGCCGGTGTGGCGTCGGCGAGAAAGACGTCCCACACCTCCACCGGTCCGTCCGTGGCGCGGATCGCCACCCGGGGCAGGTGGTAGCGCCCGTGGTGCAGGTACAGCCGGAACCGGTCGGGTGCCACCACGGCGGTACGGCTGCCCGCCGCCGGCTCGAAGACCATCTCGACGGTCATGCCTCCCCCTCCTGGGTGGGATCCAGATCGGTCGGCCAGTCCCGGAGCAGTCGCTGCCACACCGAGCCGGTCGTGGTGCCGCCCGGCGGCGCGTTCCCGCCGAGCCAGTCGGCGGAGGCGTCGGCGACGAGCCGCTCTATCGACACCGCCTTGGGGATCTCCTGGTGGACCTCGGTGACCTCCCGCCGGACCCGGTTCGCCAGGTCCACGAGCGCGTCGAACAGGCGTTGCTGGGCGATGCGCAGCACGCCGTCGGCAACCTCCTGGCGCATCCGCAGCAGCCGGACGACGTGCTGTTCCTGCCCCTCGTCCTGGCTGGTCACCGGTGCCTGCCCGGGTGCCGTCGCCCACGGCAGTTGCTGGGCGGGCAGCAACGGGAACAGGTCGGGCACGTCCGGGCCGTCGAGTGGCGCCGGTTGCGCCAGCGCCTCGGAGCGTCGACGGATCCGTTTGACCACCCATTGCAGCTGGGTGTAGCTGCGCAGCCAGGTGCGCCGGTTGGCCCCGCCGTCCGGGTCCAGCGCGGCGAGCGCCGCCGCCCGGTCCGGTTCGTCGAACGGGTCGCCAGGCCCGTTCCAGACCGAGGTCAGGGCCTTGCTCGTCTCGTCGACCCACAGGGCGGTGAGCCGGTGGAACTGATGACCCGCCTCCCGGGTGGCATCGCCCACGAAGCCGGCGAAGCATAGCCGCAACTGGGCGGTGTTCGTCAGCAGCTCGGCACCGCCGCCCCCGCTCTGCGGGGTGTGGGTACGCCGGTCCTCCTCGTCGTCGTCCTCGTCGACGACGTGTCCACGGGCGGCGTGGCTGGGGACCACCACCCGTCCGGTGTCCAGCGTGGCGTCGAGCGTCTCGTCCCAGCCCTGCCAGCCGAACACGGTGCGGGCCACGGAGACCCGCAGCAGGTCGAGGGAGTCGTCCAGATGCTGTCGCCACACCGGGTCGGCGGTGCCGGGGCGCAGCTTCGCGGCACCACCGACGAGGACCTGTTCCGCCGCGAGCAGTTCGTCGCGCAGCCGGAACAGGTCGCCCACCACGTCGTCACCGGCCTGACGGGAGGTGCTGGCGTCGTGCCACTGGAGGGTCGTGACGAGTTGGTGCATCGTCGCGGTGTGCCGACGCAGGGCGTCGAGCTTGAGCCGTACGCCGTGCTCCGTCACGTGCCGGGCGACGAGTGCCCGCAACGCCTCGACGCCGCCGTCCTCGGCGGCGGCGCAGACCGCCCGGGCCAGTGG
>NZ_SISL01000141.1:0-12819 GCF_004307965.1 Verrucosispora sp. SN26_14.1
GGGGCGTCGCGTCCCACGCCGTCGATCCCGCCGGTGGCGGTGCGGCCGACGGGTGGGGACCGTCCGGAGCAGCGGCCGGTGTGTCGGGACCGTCCTGAACGGCGCCCGGTGTGTCGGGCGCGTCCGGTGCCGGGGCGTCGTGCCCCGGCGCCTTCTCCGTGGGCCCCGGCCGGTGCGGCTGAGCAGCGTCGTCGGTCATGTCTCGATACTGCTGCGCCACGGACCCGAGCGGCCTCCGGAGACGACCCTGACCCCACCCTGAGATCGGTGGGCCGCCAATGTCCGGGGCGTCCCCGTGGTCGGCCGACCACCGCGCGTGTGACGATCGGACCAACGCCGCCGCATTCCTCCTTCACCGGCACGAGCCGTCCTGACCAGGGAGTACGTGATCAGTACCGTCAGCCAGCCACCGCGCCTCTATCGCGCCCCGGAGCACCGGATGGCCGCCGGGGTGGCTGCCGGCATCGCCGAGCACCTCGACGTTCCGGTACGCCGGGTCCGGGTCGCCTTCATGGTGCTGCTCGGGCTGAGCGGGCTCGGCCTGCTGCTCTATGCGGCCTTCTGGGCCGTCGTGCCGCTGCGTCCGGGAGACACCGCCGTACCGCCCCGGCGGGAGTTCGGGCAGCTGCTGCCCTTCGTGGCGATCGGGCTCGGCGTACTGCTGGTCCAGATGATGCTCTTCGACTCGGTGGGTGCGGCGGGCACCGCCGGCTGGCTGGTCGCGATCATCGCGGTGGGGGCCGGCGTGATCTGGCACCAGTCCACCCCCGAGCGGCGGCGGCAGTGGGGCGAGTCGCTGCCGGTGCCGTGGCTCGGCGCGGTGGTGGAGGAGAGCGACCGGCGGGCCTTCGTGCTCCGGTTCGTCGGCGGTGGGGTGCTGGTCGCCGTCGGCATCATCGGTGTCGCCGCCGTCTACTCCCCGGCGCAGAACCTGGACGCGGTGATCAACGGCGTGATCTTCGCGCTGGTCGGCCTGGCCGGTGTCGGGGTGGTGACGGCGCCGGTGCTCTGGCGGACCTGGAACCAGCTCCGCTCGGAGCGCGAGGGTCGCATCCGGGAACAGGAACGGGCCGAACTGGCGGCCATGGTGCACGACCAGGTGCTGCACACCCTCGCGTTGATCCAGCGCAACGCCAGCGACGTGAAGGCCGTCCAGCGGCTGGCCCGGGGCCAGGAGCGTTCGCTTCGAAACTGGCTCTACAAGCCGACCGCGTCGCCGACCGAACGGTTCGCCGCCGCGCTCGAACAGGCCGCGGCCGAGGTCGAGGACACCTTCGCGATCACCGTCGAGGCGGTGGTGGTCGGTGACCGGGACACCGACGAACGGGTCGGCGCGATCGTGGCCGCGGCCCGGGAGGCACTGGTGAACGCCGCCCGGCATGCCGGGGTGCAGACCGTCTCGCTCTACGCGGAGGTGGAACCCGACCAGGTCAGTGTCTTCGTACGGGACCGGGGGGCGGGCTTCGATCCGGATACCGTGGAGGATCACCGGCACGGTGTACGGGGCTCGATCATCGGGCGGATGAAGCGACACGGCGGCCGGGCGGAGATCCGCTCCGGACCGGGGGAGGGGACCGAGGTCCGACTGATCCTGCCGATCAGTCGGGACTCGGCCACGGCGGAAAGGGACAGATCATGACCGAGCAGTCGACGCCACCGGCCGAGCCGACGGGAGCCGGACCCGAGCGGCTGCGCGTGTTCCTGGTCGACGACCACGCCATGTTCCGCGCCGGGGTACGCGCCGAACTGGGCGCGCACGTCGAGGTGGTGGGTGAGGCGAGCACGGTGGCCGAGGCGGTCAGCAGGATCGCGGCCACCGGACCGGACGTGGTGCTGCTCGACGTACACATGCCCGACGGGGGCGGTCGCGCGGTGCTGGAGGCGATGCGGCGCAGCCACCCGCAGGTGCGGTTCCTGGCGCTCAGCGTCTCCGACGCCGCCGAGGACGTGATCGGGCTGATCCGGGCCGGTGCCCGGGGCTACGTCACCAAGACCATCTCACCGGACGAGCTGGCTGCGGCGATCCGGCGGGTGGCCGACGGGGACGCCGTGTTCAGCCCCCGGCTGGCCGGGTTCGTGCTGGACGCCTTCGCGTCCCGCCCCGACGCCCCGGTCGCCGATCCCGAGCTGGACCAGCTCACCAACCGCGAGCGCGAGGTGCTGCGGCTGCTGGCCCGGGGGTACGCGTACAAGGAGATCGCCCGGGAGCTGTACATCTCGATCAAGACGGTCGAGACGCACGTCTCCAACGTGTTGCGCAAGCTCCAGATGTCCAACCGCTACGAGTTGTCCCGCTGGGCCGCGGACCGCCGGTTGGTGTGAGCGGACGGGGCTCGTACGGGCTCTCCGGCGGACGATCACCCGAGTAACGGGTTCGGTCTCCCGTCTGGAATTGACATCGTCTTTTCGGTTAGTATTCGGGGCGACGTGGCGGGATTCACCTCAGGTTTCCTGGTCGATGCTCCGGGGTGTTCCGGCCGCGCCGGCAATCGGCCAATCGGGCCCGAAAAAGCCGTTGACGGGCAGCTCATAGCATGCCTGTCGAGCGGCGCGGACGGGGCTCCAGGTCGATGTCGAGGCCGTCCCGGGCGGGTATCGGGTTGATAACACGCCTTTCGGCTTGGGCGCATCGGGTGTCACAGTGGCAGGCACCTCACAACCCCCTCGTGAGCCGAGCGCCCTGAGGAGGCACTCCCATGCGCGGGAAATTCCTGAAGGTGGCGGTCGCGGCGACCGCCACCGCCATGTTGGCCACCGCCTGCGGCGGTGGTAGCGACAACGACAACGAATCGAGCGGCCAGGCCGGCGGTACGTTGCGCGTCTACAACGCGGAGCCGGCGTTCCTGACGCCCTCCGGCGGTGACGACGAGCCGTCGCTGTACGTGATCCGTTCGCTCTTCCGTGGTCTCGTCAAGTACAACGCCGAGAGCGCCGCGGTCGAGATGGACCTGGCCGAGTCGGTCGACTCGGACGACCAGAAGCTCTGGA
Source organism: Verrucosispora sp. SN26_14.1 (assembly GCF_004307965.1). NCBI lineage: Bacteria > Bacillati > Actinomycetota > Actinomycetes > Micromonosporales > Micromonosporaceae > Micromonospora > Verrucosispora sp. SN26_14.1. The sequence goes on from NZ_SISL01000141.1 coordinate 2,989, forward strand.
CGATCAAGATCAAGGACGGCTACACCTTCGACAACGGTGAGCCGGTCAACGCCGACGCCTTCATCCGTTCCTGGAACTTCGCGGCCTACAGCCCGAACGCCCAGAACAACGGTTACTTCATGAAGCGGATCGCCGGTATCAAGGACGTCCAGTCCGAGGACCCGGACGGCGACGGCCCGCAGAAGGCCCCGGAGCCGAAGGCGAAGGAGCTGTCCGGCCTCAAGAAGGTCGACGACCTGACCTTCACCGTCGAGCTGGAGGCCCCGTTCTCGGGCTTCCCGACCACGATCGGCTACCCGGGCTTCTTCCCGATGGCCGAGGCCTGCATCGCCGACATCGCGGCCTGCAACGAGAAGCCGATCGGCAACGGCCCGTACAAGATCGACGGCAGCTGGCAGCACAACGTCGCGATCAACGTCGTCCGCAGCGACAGCTGGAAGGGCGACCCCGGCAAGCCGGACCGCATCGAGTACCGGATCTTCGCCGACATCGACGCCGGCTACGCCGCCTTCCAGGCCGGCGAGCTGGACGTGCTCTACACCGTGCCGCCGGCCCGGTACAAGGAGGCCAAGGCCACCTACGCCGACCGGATGTACGAGCAGCCGGGTGACAGCTTCACCTACGTCGGTATGCCGCTGTACCAGGACAACTTCAAGGACAAGCGGGTCCGGCAGGCGCTCTCGCTGTCGATCGACCGCCAGTCGATCATCGACGCCGTCTTCGACGGCCGGTTCACCCCGGCCACCGGCTTCGTCGCCCCGACCTTCGAGGGTGCTCGGGAGAACGTCACCCCGTACGCCAAGAAGGACGTCGAGAAGGCCAAGCAGCTGCTCGCCGAGGCCGGCGGCTGGCCGGCCGGTGAGAAGCTGATCCTGTGGGCCAACGCCGGTGCCGGCCACGACCAGTGGCTGCAGGCGGTCGGTGACCAGATCAAGGAGGCCCTGGGTATCGACTACGAGCTGCGGGTGAACCTGCAGTTCGCCGAGTACCTGGAGACCGCCGACCAGAAGAAGTTCACCGGTGGGTTCCGCCTCGGCTGGGGTCCGGACTACCCGTTCATGGAGACCTTCCTCTACCCGCTGTACGCCACGGGCTCGGGCAGCAACAACTCGACCTACAGCAACCCCGAGTTCGACGCCGCCATGAAGGAGGGTGACTCGGCCGACTCGATCCAGGCCGCGATCCCGTCCTACCAGAAGGCGGAGGACCTGGTCGGTGAGGACCTGCCGGTCATCCCGATGTGGTTCAACAAGGTTGGTGCCCTTTACAGCGAGAACGTCGACCAGTTCGTCTGGAACTCCGTCTCGGACGCCGACTACGCAGCGATTTCGCTGAAGCAGAACTGAGCTTCAACCGCCTGATCCTGCCGTAACACGACGTGGCGGCAACGGTCTCCCCACCAGGGTGATCGTTGCCGCCACGTCAGCGCCGAGAGGAGACCCCGACATGGGGCGCTACGTCATTCGACGGTTGCTCCAGTTCATCCCCACCGTGCTGGGCACCATGTTCCTGCTCCACTACCTGACTTCACTGGCGATCCAGTTCAGCGGGAACCCGGTCCGCGCGCTGTTCGGGGACCGGACGCCGCCGCCCGCGCTGCTGGAGGCGATCACCGAGCGACTCGGCTACGGTGACCCCTGCCTCGACCAGAAGGGCAACCCCTGCTTCGGGATGTTCCTGGACCGGCTGCAGGGCATCTTCCTGAACTTCGACTTCGGCATCAACCTGCGCCAGCGTGAGGTCACCGACCTGGTGGCGGACGCCATTCCGTTCACGCTCAAGCTGCTGCTCATCGCCATCGTCTTCGAGGCCGTCGTGGGTATCGCCGCCGGTGTGCTCGCCGGTCTGCGGGGCGGCAGCTTCGCCGACTACACGGTGAAGATCAGCACGGTCTTCGTCATCTCGGTGCCGATCTTCGTGCTCGGCCTGATCGTGCGGGAGTTCGTCGGCGTCAAGTTCGGCAACGTCCTGCGTGGCCAGAGCTGGATTCCCGACGTGATCTCCACCGGCATGTTCAGCCCCGGATTCAAGCCCGACTACCCCTGGGCGAGTCTGATCATCCCGGGCATGGTGCTCGGTGCGACGTCGTTGGCGGTCACCGCCCGGCTCACCCGGACCAGCATCATGGAGAACATCCGGGCCGACTACGTCCGGACGGCGAAGGCCAAGGGCCTGACCACCAAGCGCGTCATCGGTGTGCACACGCTGCGCAACTCGCTGATCCCCGTGATCACCTTCCTCGGCGTCGACATCGGCGCCGCGATGGCCGGCGCGGTGGTCACCGAGACCATCTTCAACGTGCCGGGCATCGGCCGGCTGGTGACGATGTCGGCGCGTACCGGGGAATCCTCGGTGGTGATCGGCGTGGTGACCATGCTGGTGCTGGTGGTCCTGATCGCCAACCTGCTCGTCGACCTCCTGTACGCCGTGCTCGACCCGAGGATCCGTTATGAGTGACCGGACCGTGGTGACGATGCCGACGCAGGTTCTTCCGACCGCTCCCGGGTGCCGGTGGAGCGAAACGAGGTGTGGACATGAGTGAGCGTAGCGAGCGAATCATCAGGCTCAGTGTGTTGGTGCCTCATGGCGGCGCGCAGCGAAGCGGAGCGCCGTCATGAGTGAGCGTAGCGAGCGAATCATCAGGCTCAGTGTGTTGGTGCCTCATGGCGGCGCGCAGCGAAGCGGAGCGTCGGCATGAGTGACCTGAACAGTGCGGGCACCGCCGTCGGCGGGGCACCGGTGGGCGGTGACGGTCCCACGACCGATGCGCCGGTCGGCGGCAAGGAGCGCAGCGCCAGTCTCTGGGCGGACGCCCGGCGGCAGTTGCTGCGCGACCCGGTCTTCATGATCGCTTCCCTGTACATCCTCGTGGTGGGCTCGATGGCAGCCTTCCCGAAGCTCTGGACCAGCCAGGACCCACGTGCCTGCAACACCGACCGGTCCCGGATCTCGCCCAGTTGGGAACACCCGTTCGGGTACGACATCCTGGGCTGCGACTACTACTCGCACGCGATCTACGGCGCGCGGCCGTCGATGGTCATCGCGGTCATGGCGACCGGTGGCATCGTGCTGGTCGGTGGCACGCTCGGCCTGCTCGCCGGCTACTACGGCGGCTGGGTCGACACGATCATCTCCCGGGTGATGGACATCGTCCTGTCACTGCCGTTCCTGCTCGGCGCGATCGTGTTCCTCACGGTCATCAAGCGGCAGAACATCTGGACGCTGACCCTGGTGCTGTTCCTGCTCGCCTGGCCAACCATCGCCCGGATCACGCGAGGTAGCGTCATCTCCTCGAAGGATCTGGACTACGTACACGCCGCCAAGGCGGTCGGTGCCCGCAACTCGCGGCTGATGTTCCGGCACATCCTGCCGAACGCGATCGCCCCGATGCTGGTGTACGCCACCATCGTGCTCGGTTCGTTCGTCGCCGCGGAGGCCACGCTGACCTTCCTCGGCGTCGGGCTCCAGCCGCCGGCGCAGTCGTGGGGCATCATGATCTCGGTTCACCAGGTCTACTTCCTGGAGGACCCGTGGCTGCTGCTCTTCCCCTGTGGTCTGCTGGTCGGCACGGTGCTGTCCTTCATCCTGATGGGTGACGCACTGCGTGACGCCCTCGACCCGAAGTTCCGGTGATCCGAATGAGTGAGCGAATCAATCGGCTCGGCGCGTTGGTGTCTCAGGCCGGCGCGGAGCGAAGCGGAGTGTCGGCATGAGGGAGCGGAGCGAGCGAATCATCAGGCTCGGCGCGTTGGTGTCTCAGGCCGGCGCGGAGCGAAGCGGAGTGTCGGCATGAGGGAGCGGAGCGAGCGAATCATCAGGCTCGGCGCGTTGGTGTCTCAGGCCGGCGCGGAGCGAAGCGGAGTGTCGGCATGAGCAGTGATGTGAACGTCAAGTTGGACGCGCTGCCGGGCCTCGACCCGAACGCGTTGCCACTTCAGGTCAAGAACCTGCAGGTGGAGTTCCGGACCCGTAACGGCGTGGCTCGCGCGGTCAACGGAGTGAGCTTCGACGTGCGGGCCGGCGAGACCCGGGCGATCCTCGGGGAGTCGGGCTGCGGCAAGAGCGTGACCGCCCAGGCGATCATGGGCATCCTGGACAGCCCGCCCGGGTTCATCACCGGTGGGGAGATCCTCTACCGGGGTGTCGACCTGCTCAAGCTGCCGGAGTCCGAGCGCCGCAAGGTGCGCGCGAACCGGATCGCGATGATCTTCCAGGACGCGCTCTCCGCGCTGAACCCGGTCTTCACGGTCGGGTTCCAGCTCGGCGAGCTGTTCCGCAAGCACCGGGGCATGTCCCGCAAGGACGCCAAGGCCCGAGCCGTCGAACTGCTCGACCTGGTCAAGATCCCGGCGGCGCAGCAGCGGGTGAACGACTACCCGCACCAGTTCTCCGGCGGTATGCGCCAGCGCGTCATGATCGCCATGGCGCTGGCACTCGACCCCGAGGTGCTGATCGCGGACGAGCCGACCACCGCCCTGGACGTGACCGTGCAGGCCCAGATCATGGCCCTGCTCGCCGAGCTCCAGCGGGAACGGAACATGGCGTTGGTGCTGATCACCCACGACATGGGTGTGGTGGCCGACGTGGCGGATCGGATCTCCGTCATGTACGCCGGTCGGGTCATCGAGGAAGCCGGCGTGAACGACATCTACGCCACCCCCGCCCACCCGTACACGAAGGGTCTGCTGGAGTCGATCCCGCGGCTGGACCTCAAGGGCCAGGAGCTCAGCGCCATCAAGGGCCTGCCCCCGGCGCTGACCAACATCCCTCGCGGATGCGCCTTCAACCCCCGGTGTCGGTACACCCAGGACGTCTGCAAGCAGGACCCGGCGCCGCCGCTGTACCAGGTGTCGCCGAGCCGGACGGCTGCCTGCCACTTCTGGAAGGAGGTCAAGGGCGATGAGTGACGTGGTGTTGGAGACCCGTGACCTGGTCAAGCACTTCCCGCTGACCCGGGGCATCGTCTTCAAGAAGCAGGTCGGGGCGGTCCGCGCGGTCGACGGGATCAACCTGGAACTGCGGCGCGGCGAGACCCTCGGCATCGTGGGCGAGTCCGGTTGCGGCAAGTCGACGTTGGCCCGGCTGCTCGTGGGTCTGGAGACGCCGACCTCCGGTGACCTGTTCGTGCAGGGCAAGAACATGGCCAAGGTCGGCTCCGAGGAACGGCGTCGAGGTCGGCGGAACATCCAGCTGGTGATGCAGGACCCGTACACCTCGCTGAACCCGCGAATGACCGTCGGCGACATCATCGGCGAGCCGTTCGAGGTGCACCCGGACGTGGTGCCGAAGGGCCAGCGTCGGCCCAAGGTGCAGGAGCTGCTGGAGCTGGTCGGCCTGAACCCCGACCACATCAACCGCTACCCGCACCAGTTCTCCGGCGGCCAGCGGCAGCGCATCGGGATCGCCCGTGCGCTGGCGCTCAACCCGGAGATCATCCTCTGCGACGAGCCGGTCTCGGCGCTGGACGTCTCCATCCAGGCTCAGGTGATCAACCTGCTGGAGAAGCTCCAGAACGAGCTGGGTCTGTCGTACATCTTCATCGCGCACGACCTGTCCGTGGTGCGGCACATCGCCGACCGGGTCGCGGTGATGTACCTCGGCAAGATCGTCGAGATCGGCACCGAGGACGAGATCTACGAGTCGCCCACGCATCCGTACACCCAGGCGCTGCTGTCGGCGGTGCCGGTGCCGGACCCGACGTTGCGTGGGCACCGTGACCAGATCGTCCTGACCGGCGACGTGCCGTCGCCGGCCAACCCGCCGTCCGGTTGCAGGTTTCGTACCCGCTGCTGGAAGGCGCAGGACGTCTGTGCGGAAGAGGAGCCGCTGCTGCAGGTCAGGGACAAGTCCGGCCACCCGAGCGCCTGCCACTTCGCCGAGGTACGCGACGTGGTGCACGCGACGGAGTAGCCACACAGACGCCGTCGTGGCCGGTCATCCAAACCGGGAGCGGCGGTGAAGGTAGTGCCTCCTCAGTGATTCGGGGCGTCGGCCGTCACCAGCGGCCGGCGCCCCGGTCCGCGTTCGGACCGCCGTGCCCGGACTGCGTGTCCGGGCCGCCACGGTCGGCCCGGCGCCTGCTCATGGGGACGGTCGAACCCCGACGCGCCTCGCCGACCGACCCGCTCGGGTCACAGTGGGCCGCGACCGGCCCGCAGCAGCAGCAGCGCCAACTGGGTGCCGTCGGCACCGAGAGCGACCCGGAAGCGCTCCAGGATCTCCTGCTCGCGGGAGAGCACCAGCCGGGTGCCGCCGGAGGCCATCCGGGTCGCGCCGACCTCGCGGGACAGGGCGGCCCGTTCCTGCCACAGCTCGACGATCGTGCGGTCGATCTCGTCGATCCGTACCCGGATCTCGGCGATGCGGGCGGCGGCGCCCGGTTCCGCGGTCCCGGTCTTCGGGGTGTCCAGGCCGGGGCTGGTGCCGCCCTCCGCGCCGGTGCCGTTCGGGGTCGTGCCGGACTCGCCTGGGACGCCGTTCTGCTCCATCACGTCTGTCATCTTCGGGTACCTCTCACGGTGTGGTGCCCGGTGCCCGGATCCCGGGACGACAAAAGCCCCGGACTCCGAGAGCCCGGGGCTTTTCGTAGGTCTTGTCGATCAGGCGCGACCTACGGCTGCCGGACTCCCGGGGCCGTAGTAAAAGTAGAAGCGCTGGTCGAACACGCCGTCGAGTATGCCGCCGCAGCCGCCGCCGCGCAAGGAAACCGGTAAGGAAGGGACCCTTCCTATACACGAGGCGTTAGTAGGGGGCCCTTCCTTACACCGGGGGCGGCGCGGGGCGGGGATGTCGGGGCGGCGGCATAGACTCGCCCTGCGATGCATCCTCTCTTCGACATCCCCGCGTCCCCGTCCGCGCCCGAGCCCGACCGGGCGTTGCCGCCGCGTCGGCCGGCTCCCGGCCGCCTCGACCCCGCCGATCTGGTGGAGGGCCTCAACGGCCCCCAGCGGGACGCGGTCACCCACGCCGGTTCACCGCTGTTGATCGTCGCCGGTGCCGGTTCCGGCAAGACCCGGGTTCTGACCCACCGGATCGCATACCTGCTCGCCGCGCGGGACGTGCATCCCGGAGAGATCATTGCGATCACCTTCACCAACAAGGCCGCCGGTGAGATGAAGGAGCGGGTGACCGCCCTGGTCGGTCCGCGCGCCCGGATGATGTGGGTGTCCACGTTCCACTCCGCCTGCGTCCGGATCCTGCGTGCCGAGCACGAGCACGCCGGGCTCAAGTCCACCTTCTCGATCTACGACGCCGACGACTCCCGCCGGTTGATGCAGATGGTCACCCGCGAGCTCGACCTGGACCCGAAGCGCTATCCGGCGCGGGGTCTGGCGGCCCAGGTCTCCAACCTCAAGAACGAGCTGGTCGACCCGGAGACCTTCGCGGGCCGGGCGTCGGGGCCGAACGAACGGGCGCTGGCCGAGGCGTACACGCTGTACCAGCGACGGCTGCGCGAGGCGCACGCGCTCGACTTCGACGACCTGATCATGACCACGGTGCACCTGCTCCAGTCGCACCCGCACGTCGCCGAGACCTACCGCCGTCGGTTCCGCCACGTGCTGGTCGACGAGTACCAGGACACCAACCACGCGCAGTACGTGCTGATCAAGGAGCTGGTCGCCGGCACCGAGGGGCTGGCTCCGGCGGAGCTGTGCGTGGTCGGTGACGCGGACCAGTCGATCTACGCCTTCCGGGGCGCGACGATCCGCAACATCCTGGAGTTCGAACGCGACTTCGGTGACGCCCGCACCATCCTGCTGGAGCAGAACTACCGCTCCACCCAGACCATCCTGAACGCGGCCAACGCGGTGATCGACCGCAACACCTCCCGCAAGCCGAAGCGGCTGTGGAGCGATGCCGGGGCGGGCGAGCAGATCGTCGGTTACGTCGCCGACACCGAGCACGCCGAGGCGGACTGGGTGGGTCGGGAGATCGACCGGCTGGTCGACGCCGACGAGGCCAGGCCGGGCGACGTGGCGGTCTTCTACCGCACCAACGCGCAGTCCCGCGTCTTCGAGGAGGTGTTCATCCGGGTCGGCCTGCCGTACAAGGTCGTCGGCGGGGTGCGCTTCTACGAGCGCAAGGAGGTCCGCGACGCGCTCGCCTACCTGCGCGCGGTGGTCAACGACGACGACACGGTGAGTCTGCGCCGGATCCTGAACACGCCCCGGCGGGGCATCGGTGACCGGGCCGAGGCGTGCGTGGAGGCACTGTCCAGCCGGGACCGCATCTCGTTCGGTGCGGCGCTGCGTCGGGCCAAGGACGCGCCGGGCATCTCCACCCGCGCCGCCAACGGCATCGCCGACTTCGTGGCACTGCTCGACTCCGCCCGGGAGGTGGCCGTCGACGGCACCCCGGAGGAGGTGCTGGAGGCGGTGCTGACCCGCTCGGGCTACCTGAGCGAGCTGGAGGAGAGCCTGGACCCGCAGGACGCGGGCCGGGTGGACAACCTCCAGGAGCTCGTCAGCGTCGCCCGGGAGTACACCGAACGGATCGAGGCGACCGGCGCGGAGGGGGAGCGGGCCACGCTGGCCGGCTTCCTGGAGCAGGTGGCCCTGGTGGCCGACGCCGACCAGATCCCTTCGGACGATCCCGAGCACCAGGGCGTGGTCACGCTGATGACCCTGCACACCGCCAAGGGGCTGGAGTTCCCGGTGGTCTTCCTGACCGGCCTGGAGGACGGTGTCTTCCCGCACCTGCGCTCGCTGGGCGACACCCGTGAGCTGGAGGAGGAGCGGCGGCTGGCGTACGTGGGCATCACCCGCGCCCGGCAGCGCCTCTTCCTGTCCCGGGCGGTGACCCGGTCGGCGTGGGGGCAGCCGGCGTACAACCCGCCGTCGCGGTTCCTGGAGGAGTTGCCGACCGAGTTGGTCCGTTGGGAACGCACGGAGGGGTCGTACACCTCCTGGGGTGGCGGTGGCGGCGGCGTGGGTGGTCGCGCGGACCGGGTGGGCGGCGGCTTCACCGGGGGTACGCCCCGCGCGGTCCAGCTGGCCCGCAAGCTCGGCGTGGACGGCAGCCGGCTGGCCACCGCGAGCGAGCTGCCCCAGGGCCCCAAGGTCTCCGCCGGGGACCGGGTCAACCACCAGCGGTACGGACTCGGCCGGGTGGTGACCGTGGAGGGCCATGGTCCGGGTGCCCGCGCGCAGATCGACTTCGGCGACCAGACGTTGTGGCTGGTGCTGCGGCACGCCCCGATCGAGAAGATCTGACGGGCCGGTGCACCGGCCCGGGTGGGGCCGGTGCACCGGGCGATCAGGTCAGCACGCCACGTCGATGCCGCGGGCGCGCAGGAACGGCGCCGGGTCGATCTGGTTCCACATCTGACCCTGGTGCACCTCGAAGTGCAGGTGCGGCCCGGTGGAGTCGCCGGTGGAGCCCTCCAGTCCGATGGTCTGGCCGGTGCTGACCTTCGCACCCACGTTCACCCGGGTGGTGCTCAGGTGGGCGTAGTGGGTGAGGTAGCCGTTGCCGTGGTCGATGACGACCGAGATGCCGTACCCGTCACCGACGTCGCCGGCCTTCGTGACGGTGCCTTTGGAGGCGGCCCGCACCGGTGTGCCGGCGGGCAGTGCGAAGTCGATGCCGGCGTGCAGCGTGCCCCACCGGGGGCCGTAGCACGAGGTGACGGCGGCGCCGGCCATCGGGATGACCCAGTCGGGCTTCGGCGCGGTGCTCGTGGTGGTCTTCGGGGCGGCCTTGCTGGCCCTGGTCGCCGTCGGACGGGGTTTCGCGGTCGGGCTCGCGCTGGGTGTCCTGGTCGGGCTCGCCGTCGGGGTCGGTGTCGGGCTCTCCGGCGTGGCCGGGGCGGCCGACTCGCGGGCCGAGCGG
>NZ_SISL01000142.1:0-12900 GCF_004307965.1 Verrucosispora sp. SN26_14.1
CGGATCTGTGTATAAGAGACAGACGCCGACCTGCCCGACGGCACCACGAACCGCACCGACCCCGCCGCCGCCTGCTGCGCCAGCAACGTCACATCCGAGACCCGCTCCCGCGCCAACGCCTCGAACACCGGCACCGCCACCCCGTGCCCCAACCCCACATCCGCCACCACCGCGTCCACCAACCGGTTCACCCACGGAATACCGTCCGGATCAGCCCCCGTCACCCCGGCCAACCGCAACACCGCACGCTCCACCGACACCGTGGTGTGCCCCCGCGCCAACTCCACCACCGGCTGCCCGACCCGCCGCGCCAACTCCCGCGCCCGCGCCACCACCACCGGGTCCAGATCCAACTTGCCGGCCGCGAAGCCACCCACCTCAGTCACGACAACCCTTCCTCATAGATCACCTCACCGCGCAACACCGTCGCCCGGCACACCGGCAACGGCAGCGGATCCTGCTGCGGATCCTCAGCCACCAACACCGGCAGCCCCCGCTGCACCCCCGCCGACGACGACCACACCGCGAACGTCGCCGGCGCCCCCAACGCCAACACCCCCTCGCTGTCCCGATGCACCGCCCGCCAACCACCCCGCGAATGCGCCGCGAACGCCGCCCGCACACTCATCCGCTGCACCGGGTTGTGATGCGCCACCGCCGCCCGCACCGACCCCCACGGATCCAACGGCGTCACCGGCGAATCCGACCCGAACGCCAACGCCACCCCCACCCCGTGCATCGCCCCCATCGGATTCGACGCCAACGACCGCGCCAACCCCAACCGCGCCTCGTACATCCGACCCGCACCACCCCACAACCGGTCGAACGCCGGCTGCATCGACGCCACCACCCCGAACTCCACGAACCCCGCGATCAACCGCCGATCCACGATCTCCGCATGCTCGATCCGATGCCGCGCCGCACGCACCCGCTCCGTACCCAGCTTCTCCGCCGCCCCCGCGAACCCCGCCAACACCGTCGAGATCGCCGCATCCCCGATCGCATGGAACCCGCCCTGCATCCCCTGCGCCGCACAGTCCAACAAATGATCACGAACCTGCTCCGCCGTCAGATACCCGTGACCACACCCCTCCCCATCCACGTACGCCGCCGACACATGCGCCGTCCGCGACCCCAACGCCCCATCCGCGAACAGATCCCCACCCGCACCCACCGCACCCAACTCACGCGCCCGCGCCGCACCACCCAACTCACCCCAGTACCCGTACACCTCCGGCACCCCCGCACCCGACAGCGCCAACAGACCCGTGAAGTCCTCCTCGTCCGAGATCTCCGGCCCACCGCACTCGTGCACCGCCGCGATCCCCAACGACGCCGCATGCCGCAACGCCACCCGCTGCGCCGCCACCCGCTGCGCCCGCGACACCGAGGCCCGCGCCACCGCCCGCACCACGTGATGCGCGTCCCGCCGCAACCACCCCGACGCGTCGTACCCCGGCGCCGTCACCGCCTCCGGACACGCCGCCAACAACGCCGACGACACCAGCGCCGAATGGATCGACGCCTGCGACAGGTACACCCGCCGACCACCGGCCGCCCGATCCACCTCCGCCGCCACCGGCGGCACCGGCACCGACCACGTCGACTCGTCCCACCCGTGCCCCAGCACCACGGCGTCCGCGGGCAAACCCGCCGCGAACGCCGCCACCGCCGCCAGCAACTCCCCCGCCGACCGCACCCCGGACAGATCCAGCCCCGACAACGCCAACCCCGTGTCACTCACGTGCACGTGCGCGTCCACGAACGCCGGCGTCACCAACGCCCCACCCAGATCCACCACCCGGTCCGCCGCCGGAGCATCCGCCCCGGCACCCAACCAGACGATCCGCCCGTCCCGCACCAACAGCGCCGTCGCGGACGGATCCGCCGGGCAGTGCAACACGCCGGCCCGGTACAACGTCGAGGGGTTCTTCGTCATGGCCTCAGTCTGCCGCCAACCGGGCCTCGAAGAGCCCACGCACGCCCGGCACCTCACGCAGCAGACCCAACGCCAGCTCCGCGTGACCCGGCACATACCCGTTGCCCACCAGCATCGTCACGTCCGCCGCCAGGCCCTCCGCACCCAACGCCGCCGCCGCGAAACTCGTCGCCATCGAGAAGAACACCACCGTGCCGCCGTCCGCGGTCGCCAACACCGCGCCGTGCTCACACCCCGGCACGTCCACGCAGACCACCGTCACGTCCGCCGGCACTCCCAACGCCGAGGTCACCGCCACCGACAACCCCACCGGATCCCGCGCGTCGGCCACCACCACCTCGTCGGCCAGGCCCGCCGCCACCAACGCGTCACGCTCCGCGACCACCGGCACCACCCCGACCGTACGACCCGCACCCGCCCGCCGCGCCGCCGCCAGCGACAACGAACCGCTCTTGCCCGCACCGCCGATCACCGCCACCGAGACCGGCCCCAACCCCGCCGGCCGCTCCGCCACATACCGCCGCACCACCCGCTCGGTCAACGCCGGCGCCCCGCACACGTCCAGCACCGCCAGCGACAACTGCGGATCCAGATCCTCCGGCAGCACCGCCGCGATCGACCGGGCGAACAGGATCGCCCACCCCTCACACGGCACCTGCTCGCTGAGCCCGTCCCACCGCGCGAAGCCGTCGGTGATCACCAGCGGCGTCAACGTCAACGACACCAGCGTCGCCACCCGCTCACCGGCCTTGAACCCCAACGGCGACCGACGCCCCGCCTGCGCCACCGTGCCGATCAGCATCCCGCCCGACCCGGTCACCGGGTTCTGCATCTTGCCCCGCGTCGCGATGATGTCGAGCACCTCCGCGCGCACCGCGTCCCCGTCACCACCGTGCTTGTCCCGCAACTGGCGGAAACTCGCCGCGTCCAGGTTCAGCCGCTCGACCGAGATCCGCACCTCGTTCGGGCCGATCTCCGACCGCGCGTCCAACCGCCAGGCCGCCTGCGGCAGCACACCCGCCGGTTCCACGACCCGGTGCAGACCTACTGGTGACGTCACGCCAACCTCCCTGTCCGACCGCCCGAAGCCCCGACATCAACTCGCATGACGGGAAAACTTCCGGCAGAATAATTCCTGTACCGAATATTTTCCAGTAACCTTCGGTCCGCTGACGAACCCGGACCGACCTGCACCCAGGTCGGACGACCATCGACACACCCGCAGGAGGGGCCGTGACCCAGACCCAACCGCCGGTGCAGGCCACCCCGGCGACACCCGAGCCGGCCCCCACCACCGCACCCACCGGCCAGCCCTACGAATACCGCCGCCACCGCCTCGTCGAACCCGACTGGACCCGCTTCCCCGGCTGGCGCGACGTCACCCGCGACCAGTGGGAAAGCGCCCAGTGGCAGCGCGTCAACTGCGTCAAGAACATCAAGCAGCTCCGCGCCCTGCTCGGCGACACCGTCGACGAGAGCTTCTACGCCGACCTCGACGCCGACCAACGCGCCCTGGCCACCATGTCCATGCTCGTACCACCCCAAATGATCAATACCATGGTGCCGGACGCCCCACCCACCACCGAGACGCTGCTGGCCGACCCGATCCGGCGATACATGATCCCCGTCGCCTCGGACCGACGCACCGACTGGCCCTCCCACCCGTACGCCACCCGCGACTCCCTGCACGAACACGACATGTGGGTCGCCGAGGGCCTCACCCACCGCTACCCCACCAAGGTCCTCGCCGAGCTGCTCTCCACCTGTCCGCAGTACTGCGGACACTGCACCCGCATGGACCTGGTCGGCAACTCCACCCCCGCCGTCGACAAACTCAAACTCACCCTCAAACCCGTCGACCGGTACGACGCCCACATCACCTACCTCAAGGCCCACCCCGGCGTACGCGACGTCGTGGTCTCCGGCGGCGACGTGGCCAACGTCCCGTGGCGCAACCTCGAGTCGTACCTGATGCGCCTGCTGGAGATCGAGACCATCCGCGACATCCGGCTCGCCACCAAGGCACTCATGGGTCTGCCCCAGCACTGGCTCCAGCCCGACGTCGTGGAGGGGCTGGAGCGGGTCGCCCGCACCGCCGCCCGACGGGGCGTCAACCTGGCCATCCACACGCACGTCAACCACGCCCAGTCGCTCACCCCACTGGTCGCCAAGGCCGCGCAGACCGCCCTCGACGTCGGCGTACGCGACGTGCGCAACCAGGGCGTGCTGATGCGCGGCGTCAACGCCAGCACCACCGAACTGCTCGACCTCTGCTTCGCGCTCCAGGGCGAGACGGGCATTCTGCCGTACTACTTCTACATGTGCGACATGATCCCCAACGCCGAACACTGGCGGGTCCCGGTCTGGCACGCCCAACAGCTCCAGCACGACATCATGGGCTACCTGCCCGGCTACGCCACGCCCCGGATCGTCTGCGACGTGCCCTTCGTCGGCAAGCGCTGGGTACACATGATCACCGAGTACGACCGCGAACGCGGCATCTCCTACTGGACGAAGAACTACCGCACCTCCATCGAGTCCGCCGACCTGGAGGCCCTCAACAAGCGGTACGCGTACTACGACCCGATCGACACCCTGCCGGACACCGGCCAACAGTGGTGGCGGACCCACCGCGACGACTGACCAGACCCGGCGTAGCCCGGTCGGTACCTCCTCCACCGACTGACGCCACGCCGCGAAGCGGGCCACCGGAACGTTCCGGTGGCCCGCTTCGGCGTACGTACGGTCACTTCTTGGTGAAGGCGTCCTTGGCGTCGCGGCCGGCGTCCTTGACCTTCTCACCGGCCTGACGGGCACGGGCCTCGGACTGCTCGCTGGCGCCCTCGGCACGCATGCGCTCGTTGTCGGTCATGTCGCCGACGCGCTCCTTGGCGGCGCCGCTCAGTTCCTCGACCTTGTTCTTCGCCTTGTCGGTGAAGCTCATGTCGCCTCCCTGCCTGCCTCGGCGGCGCAGCGATCCGCTGCGCTCCTCACGGTCGTGTCCCCGCCCCCGATGATCTGAAACTGTTCTCGGAGCGGTGGTGCTATGCACATCCGCTAGGGCATCCTAGGAAGCTAGGTGTACTGATCGTCGCGAGCTGCCGCCGCCCTCAGCGGGCTGTTGACCTGCCCTATGGCCGCTGTCGAGCTGAACCGTCCCTGCTATCGGAAGTCCCTGCCCTGGTCAGCGACGACTGGTAGCGCAGTTGGTCTGCCGGTTCCCGCCGGCCAGCTGAGACGTCATGCGCCCAGCCGTCGTCTCCGGCCGCGCCCGCGTTCCCACTTCCCCACCCCTCGTCCTGGAGTGGAGCCCGATCCCCGTCCGGCCTCCGACACGCCCACTCCGTCGGCCGCCGGTTTGCCGACCACCTCCGTTCGTGCGTCACATCGCGCCGCCTCTGGCACGGACGCCACCAACGGGATCCCACCACCGCCCCTCGAAAGGGAACCTTGGACAGTTTCCGTTAGCTCGAAACGGAGACTGTCCAAGATCTTGAACCGATTCGTCCAGGCGCAGACCCTCCTGCTCTGCTTCAACCACCGCAACGGTCCGCGCCCAGAAGCAGTGGTTGAAGCAGAGCAAAGGCGGGCGAGAGGTCACCCTCGCCGGGCCGAGCGACGCGGCAGGTCGCCTGATCCGTCCGTGCCATCAGCTCGACAGTGCCCCTACCCCGAAGCCCTACCCCGAAGGATGGGCGGGTCAGGTCATGGGCCCAGCGTCCTTCGGGGTAGGGGGCGGTGGTGGCCAGACCACGACCTGGCCACCACTCACCACCGCACCGTCGAGCAGCCGGACAGGGAGCGTCCGTCAGGGCGACGCCTCGGCGGCTCCCAGCGACAGGATCTGCCAGTCCGCCAGGTCGGCGAGCATCTGGCGGTCGTGGGTGGCGACCACCACCGCCGCCGAGGTCTCCCGCAGCGCGGCGGTCAACTCGTCCACCAGCAGCGCCGAGAGGTGGTTGGTGGGCTCGTCGAGGATCAACAGATCGGGCAGCTCGGCCAGGCGCAGGGCCAGGTTCAGCCGCCGCTGCTGCCCCTGCGACATCCGGCCCACCGGAGTACGCAGCGCCTCCCGGTCCAGCAGGTGTGTCGCGCCCAGCGGCAGGCGGTCGGCCTCCCGGAGCCGACCTGCGGACTGGAGCCGACCCACGTGCTGCTCGTACAGGTCGCGGGCGAGCGCGGCCGGCGGCCAGGCCGGCACCTCCTGTCCCAGGTACGCCACCCGGGCCCGCCCCAGGTGCCGGACGGCGCCGGTGGAGGGTTCGAGGTTCTGGGCGAGCACCTCGAGCAGGGTCGACTTGCCGGCACCGTTGGGCCCGGTCACCAGCAGCCTCTCCCCACCGTCCAGGGTGAGCGTGACCGGCTGGTGCAGCCGCCCGGTCACTGTCACGTCGTCGCAGCGCAGCAGCGGCACCCCGGGGCGGGTCCGCAGCTCGGGCCAGCGCAGGCGCAGCGGCGGCTCGGGCACGGTGAGCCGGTGGGCGTCCAGGTCCTCCTGACGGCGACGCAACGCCTGCACCACCCCGGGCGCCCGGGACTGGCGCTGATGCTTGCCGTGCCCCTTCTCCGGCCGCCAGCCGGTGCTGAGCCGCTGCCGTGCCTCGTTCACCGCCTCGGCCAGCCGCTGGTGTTCGGCCTGCTGGGCCTCGTAGTCGTGCAGCCAGCGTTCCCGCTCGCGGCGACGGCCCTCCTGCCAGCCGGCGTACCCACCGGCGAAGACCCGTGGGCGGCCGTCCTCGCTGGGGTCGAGGTCGAGGAACTCCTCGGCCACGTCACCGAGCAGGGCCCGGTCGTGGCTGACCAGCACCACCCCGCCCGCGTGCTGACGCAGGCGCAGGGTGAGAAAGGCCAGGCTGTCGGCGTCGAGATGGTTGGTCGGCTCGTCCAGCATCAGCAGGTCGTGCCGTGCCCCGAGCAGGCAGGCCAGCCGGACCCGGTAGCGCTGGCCGACCGACAACGTCGACAGCGGGCGCTGCCGGTCCGGGCAGGCGTCCAGCCCGGCCAGCGCCACGTCCACGCGGCGTTCCGCATCCCAGGCGTCCAGTCGGGTGGCCGCGTCCAGCGCGACGGCGTACGCGGTGTCCGCGCCGGGCCGGCCCTCGGCCAGTCCCGTCGCCGCGTCGTCCAGCGCCCGCACCGCCTCCTGGGACTCCCGGATCGCTGCGGCGACCAGGGTGCCCACCGTCTCGCCGCTGCGGGCCTCCAGTGCCTGCCGGGCCACGCCGAGCGTGCCGACGCGCTCCACCGTGCCCTGGTCCGGGGTGAGTTCCCCGATCAGCACCCGGAGCAGGGTCGTCTTGCCCCGGCCGTTCTCGCCGACGACCGCCAGCCGCGAACGGGCGGAGACGGTCACGCTGACGTCGGACAGCACCACCCGTCCGCCCAGCACCACGCGTACGCCCTCGGCCCGGACATGCGCCCGGTCACCGGCCGGCAGGCCGGGGGTCGAGTCCTGGGTGGGGTTCAGTTCAAGATTGTTCACTCTGCGCTCTTCGGCTCGTCGTGGAGCCGGGCAGCGTGATCAGGCCGCCCGGCGGGAACACCAGGACGGCGACACAGAGTGGAGCTAGAAGAAGCCGGTCAACCCTGCCGCCGTCAGCGGCCGGACCAGGGCTTCATCGAGAAGGCACAGGAGTACATGGCCACGATCCTATCCGACTCCTGGTTGACTGAGAACATGAGCGAGATCCTGCTCGTCCGACACGGCGAGACCACCTGGAGCGCCAGTCGCCGGCACACCTCGTACACGGATCTGGAGCTGACGCCCGACGGTGAGCGACAGGCCCGCGCGCTCGGTCCGGCGCTCGCCGGCCGGCGGTTCGCCGCGGTGCTGAGCAGCCCGCGCCGCCGGGCGCTGCTCACCGCGCAACTGGCCGGGCTGACCGTCACCAGTACCGACGAGGATCTGGCCGAGTGGCACTACGGCGACTACGAGGGCCGGACCACCGCCGAGATCCACGACGAACGGTCCAGTTGGAACGTGTGGACCGACGGATGCCCCAACGGGGAGTCGCCCAGCGAGGTCGGCGAACGCCTCGACCGGCTGCTCGCCACGGTGCATCCGCTGCTCGACCGGGGTTCCGTCGTGGTGGTCGGGCACGCGCACTCGCTGCGCGTGCTGGGTGCCCGGTGGATCGGCCTGCCGCCGTCGGCCGGCGGGCTGCTCCGGCTGGACACCGCCACCATGAGCGTGCTCGGCCACGAGCACGGCCGGCGGGTCATCCTCCGGTGGAACCAGCCGCCTCCCCCGCCGCCCGCGACCGTGAGCGACTCGACGGCTCGCCACTGATCTTCGGCGGGCGGCCTTCGTAGGGCGTGGAGAGCACCACCGTCGTCCGGGTGGTGACGTTCGCCGCGGTCCGGATCTCCTGGAGTACGCGTTCCAGGTCGACCGGACCGGCCACCCGCACCAGCAGCAGGTAGAAGTCCTCCCCCGCCACCGAGTAGCACGAGTCGATCTCGGGCAGGTGCGCGAGGCGTACCGGGGCGTCGTCCGGCTGCGACGGATCGAACGGCCGGATCGCCACGAACGCGGTCAACGGCAGGTCGAGCGCCTCGAACGAGACCCGCGCGGTGTAGCCCTTGACCACACCGCGCTGTTCCAGCCGGCGTACCCGCTGGTGCACGGCCGAGACGGACAGACCCACCTTCTCCGCGAGATCCGTGTACGACTGCCGGCCGTCCGTGGTCAGCGCGGCGACGATGGCCCGGTCGATCTCCTCCACGGCGTGCAACCTACCGGGAAAGGCCCGTCCGCGCGACGACGAACCCACCCGAGGGCAGGCGCGGTCACTCCTTGGCCAGGGCCCGGGAGATCACCAGACGCTGGATCTGGTTGGTGCCCTCGACGATCTGGAGCACCTTGGCCTCCCGCATGTAGCGCTCCACCGGGTGGTCGGCCACGTACCCGGCGCCGCCGAGCACCTGCACCGCGTCGGTGGTCACCCGCATCGCCACGTCGGTGGCGAAGAGTTTCGCCTTGGCCGCCTCGATCGAGTACGGCCGTCCGGCGTCGCGCAGCCGAGCGGCGGCGAGCGTCAACGCCCGGGCGGCGGAGATCTGCGTGGCCAGGTCGGCGAGGGTGAAGCCGAGGCCCTGGAAGTCGATGACGGCACGGCCGAACTGGCGACGTTCGCGGGCGTAGCCGACCGCGTAGTCCAGCGCCGCCTGGGCCAACCCCACCGCGCACGCGGCGATGCCGAGGCGGCCGGAGTCCAGGGCGGACATCGCGATGGTGAAGCCGGCGCCCTCGCCGCCGATCAACCGCTCCGCCGGCACCCGCGCGTCGTCGAGGACGAGCTGCGCCACCGGTGACGACCGCAGTCCCATGGTGCGTTCGGCGGCCTGCGGGTGGAGACCGGGAGTGGCCCGGTCGAGCAGCAGGCAGGAGATGCCCCGCGGACCGGGTACGCCGGTGCGGCAGAAGACGTTGTAGAAGTCGGCCACCTGGGCGTGGGTGATCCAGGCCTTGGTGCCGGTGACCACGTACGCGTCGCCGTCGCGGACCGCCTTGGTGGTCAGCGCGGCGGCGTCCGAGCCACCCTGCGGTTCGGAGAGGCAGTACGCGCCGAGGAGTTCGCCGCCGATCATGTCGGGCAGCAGCTTGCGCTGGGCGTCGTCGCCGAACGTGGCGACCGGGTGGCAGGAGAGCGTGTGCACGCTGACCGCCTCGGCGACCGCCAACCAGCGGCTCGCCAGGATCTCCAGCACCTGGAGGTAGACCTCGTACGGCTGGGCGGCGCCGCCGTACTCCTCGGGATAGGGCAGGCCGAGCAGACCGGCCCGGCCCAGGGTGCGCAGCAGCTCGCGGGGGAACTCGGCGCGCTGCTCGAACTCGACGGCCTTCGGGGCCAGCTCGCGGTCGGCGAGTTCGGTGGCCAGCTCCAGCAGGTCGTGGGCCTCTTCGGTGGGCAGGATCCGGTCGACGGTCATAGCGTGGTGAGCTCCGTGGGATGGTGGTGAGCTGTCGTACGCCGTGGCAGCTTCTGGCTCCCACCCGCTCAGCTTAACGTTCGTTCGGGTGACGGGCACGGACGGTGCGGGTCGTGTCGACCACCGACCGACCGGCCTCGCGGTCAGTCCATCAGCCAGAGACAGAACGGGTGGCCGTGCGGGTCCAGGCAGACCCGCACGTCGTCCTGCGGCTGGAACTCGGCCAGCGTGGCACCACAGGCCAGCGCGTGCTCCAGGGCGGCGGCCAGGTCCTCGACCCCGACCTCCAGATGCATCATCATCTGCTGCCGGTCCGCCTCGGCCGGCCAGGTCGGCCGCACGTACGCCCGCTCGCGCTGGAAGGACAGGCCCACCCCGCCCTCGGGCCCGCGCAGGATGACGTCGTCGGCCTCCTCGACCTCCACCGTCCAACCGAGCAGTCGCGCGTAGAAGCGGGACAGCGCCGCCGGGTCGGGTGTGTCCAGGTTGACCGTGGTCAGCGCGAGTCGGGGCGTCGTGGTCATCGCGTCCTCCTGGATCGCGCCGTCGACGTGCCGTCGACCGCGAACGTCGGTGGGATGTGCCAGGCTGTCGGGCGTGGCACAGCAGACCCCGATCATGCTCGTCGACGCGCCCAGTCTCTACTTCCGGGCCTACTTCGGCATCCCCGAGTCGGCCGCGCGGACCGCAGACGGCCAGCCGGTCAACGCCGTGCGCGGTTTCCTCGACATGCTCGCCCAACTGGTCCGCACCCGGCGACCGGGGCGGATGGTGTGCGCGATGGACCACGACTGGCGGCCGGACTGGCGGGTCGCGCTGCTGCCGTCGTACAAGGCGCACCGGGTGGCCCCCGAGGGCGGCGAGGTCGTGCCGGACACCCTCAGCCCGCAGGTGCCGATGATCCTGGACGTGCTCGACGCCCTCGGCATCACCGTGGTCGGCGCGACCGGATACGAGGCCGACGACGTGCTGGGCACGCTCTCGGTCACCCAACCCGGGCCGGTCGAGGTGGTCTCCGGCGACCGTGACCTGTTCCAGCTCGTCGACGACGCCCGTGGGGTGCGGCTGCTCTACATCGGGCGGGGCGTGGCCAAGCTGGACGACTGCGACGACACCGCCGTCCGGGCCCGCTACGGGGTGGCCGCCGACCGGTACGCCGACTTCGCCGCGCTGCGCGGCGACCCCAGTGACGGGCTGCCGGGCGTGGCCGGTGTCGGCGAGAAGACCGCCGCCCGACTGATCGAGCGGTACGGCGACATCGGCGGCATCCTGGCCGCGCTGGACGATCCGGCCTCCGGTTTCGCGCCCGGCCTGCGCACCAAGCTCGACGCCGCCCGCGACTACCTGGCGGTGGCACCGAAGGTGGTCCGGGTCGCCCTGGACGTGCCGCTGCCGTCGCTGCCCACCGAGTTGCCGACCGCACCGGCCGACCCGGAACGCCTGGTCGAGCTGGCCGAGCGGTGGAACCTGGCCGGCTCCACGCGCCGCCTGGTCGACGCCCTCGCCAACCGCACCACGACGGGCTGACCGACACTCCGTTCCACGAGAACTCACATACGGGGTTTATCGCGCGCACCTCTGGACGGGGCATCGCATCGACAGAAGACAATTGATGTGTCGTCGACTCGATCGGGGGATCCCGCCATGGTCAGATTCCGCGCCCTGTGGCCGGCGCTGCTGGCCGCCGTCTGCGTGACCGTGCTGGCGCCGACGACGCTCGCCCGCGCCTCCACGGCGAACCCCTCATCGACCGCCGACCCGGCCACCGTCATCTGCCCGGTCTCCGTGGTCATGCACGGCTCCGCCTACATGACCACCGTCGTGGTGGTGAACACGGGCTCGGCGCCCCTCGTCGACTGGGCCGTCCGCTTCACCGCACCGCTCCCCGGATACGTCCACGCGTACGCGGAGAACGCCACCCTGACTCTCGTGGGCACCACCGGCACACTCACTCCGGCGTGGCCTCCGTACACCAACACCCTCGCGCCCGGCGCATCTGCCATCATGCGCTTCAGCGGCGTCGCCTTCATCGCGACTCAGCGACCGACCGCCTTCGAAGTCGGCGGAACGCCCTGTCAGGTCGCCTACTACACCTGACAGGACGACGAGCCCGGATCAGCTCGGGCGCGGAGCGCGCGCGAGCTGCGATCAGACCACCTCGCGCAGGTAGCCGTCGATCGAGGCGGCCAGCACGTCCGCGCCGGGACGCGCCCACACCTGCGCGTTGAAGACCTCCACCTCGATCGGGCCGGTGTAGCCGGCCGCGTCGACCGCCTCGCGCATCCGGCGCAGCTCGATGCAGCCGTCGCCGGGCAGCGCCCGCCCCAGCAGTACGCCCTCGGGCAGCGGGGTGATCCAGTCGCAGACCTGGAACGAGGCGATCCACTCCCCCGCGCGGGCGATCTGGTCGTGGACGGTGTCGTCCCACCACACGTGGTAGGCGTCCACCACCACGCCGACCACGCCCGGGTCGAACCGTTCGGCGATGTCGAGGGCCTGGCCGAGGGTGGAGATGACGCAGCGGTCGGCGCTGAACATCGGGTGCAGCGGCTCGATGGCGAGCGTCACCCCGGCGGAGTCGGCGTACGGGGCCAGTTCGGCGACGGCGTCGGCCACCCGGGCCCGGGCCCCGTCGATGTCCTTGCTGCCCGGGGGCAGTCCGCCGGAGACCAGCACCAGCACGGGCGCGCCGAGCGCGGCGGCCTCGTCGACGGCGCGCCGGTTCTCGTCCCACCAGTCGTCGGCGGTGAAGAACCCGCCCCGGCACAGCGTGGTGACCGCCAGCCCGGCGTCGCGGACCAGCTTGGCGGCACGGTCCACGCCGTACTCGGCGACCGGCTCGCGCCACAGGCCGATGCCGGGCACCCCGGCGTCGACGCACCCGGCCACCACGTCGGGCAGCGCCCAGTGCGTGGCGGTGGCCTGGTTGAACGA
The DNA here is from genome assembly GCF_004307965.1 of Verrucosispora sp. SN26_14.1. Classification (NCBI taxonomy): domain Bacteria; kingdom Bacillati; phylum Actinomycetota; class Actinomycetes; order Micromonosporales; family Micromonosporaceae; genus Micromonospora; species Verrucosispora sp. SN26_14.1. The sequence continues at coordinate 12,806 of NZ_SISL01000142.1, forward strand.
GAAGCGGGCCAGCTCCGGGCGACCGGCGCTCACTGGGCCACCCCCGCCACCTGGAAGAAGGCCCGGGCGCGGGCGGCGGCCTGCTCGGCGTCTGT